>VGJL01000202.1 GCA_016867495.1 Candidatus Eisenbacteria bacterium
CCGTCCTAGCCGCGGCTCGTCTGCATCAGAGCCTCCCGCCTCGCGCGTCCGCCCGACGCTCGCATCTGTGATACGGTCAGGCCCGTCCAGAGACCTTGCTTCGCCCGGATCGGACGGCTAACCTGAACCATTTGGGCGCAACGCATCGATCGGAAAGAAGGAGTTGCCTGATGAACCATACCCGCTTGATGACATCCGAGTCTGTCTCCGCGGGACATCCCGACAAGGTCGCCGACCAGATCTCCGACGCCATTCTCGACTCCCTGCTCGAGCAGGACCCCGACTGCAGGGTAGCCTGCGAGTGCCTGGTGACGACGGGCCTCGCGCTGATCTCGGGAGAGATCACGACGACGGGGTATGTCGAGATCCCCAAGATCGTCCGCGACACGATTCACGACATCGGCTACAGCGACCCATCGTACGGCTTCGACTGGGAGACCTGCGCGGTCCTCACCTCGATCGACGAGCAGTCGAAGGACATCGCCCAGGGGGTCGCCCGCGAAGGCGCGGACCGGATGGAGCAGGGCGCCGGCGATCAGGGAATCATGTTCGGCTACGCCTCCAACGAGACGCCGGAGCTGATGCCGTTGCCGATCCTGCTGGCCCACAAGATCTGCGCGCGGCTGGGGGAGTGCAGGTCGAGCGGCCAGATTCCGTTCCTCGGCCCGGACGGGAAGTGCCAGGTCACGATCGAGTACGGCGAGGACGGCCGGCCCATCAGGGTCCACACCGTCGTCCTCTCGGCGCAGCACAAGGAATCGACCCCGATCGACGAGGTCCGCGCGCGCCTGAAGCAGGAGGTCATCCTGCCCGCGCTGCCCGGGAATCTCGCCGATCCCGAGAAGATCATCTTCCACATCAATCCCACCGGGAGATTCGTTCGCGGCGGGCCCTGGGCGGACACCGGCCTGACCGGGCGCAAGATCGTCGTCGACACGTACGGCGGCCTGGCTCCCCACGGGGGAGGGAGCTTCTCGGGGAAAGACCCCTCGAAGGTCGATCGCTCGGCAACCTACGCCGCGCGCTGGGTCGCGAAGAACCTCGTGGCCGCCGGACTCGCCGACCGGCTCCTACTCCAGCTGGCCTATGCCATCGGGGTGGCGAAGCCGGTGTCGATCCATGTGGAGGCCTACGGCACGGAGAAGGTCGCGGTCCCGGTCATTCGCAGGGTCATCGACGAGGTCTTCGACCTGCGGCCGCGAGCGATCATCGATGGGCTCAACCTGCTGCGCCCCATCTACAAGCGGACAGCGACCTACGGTCACTTCGGGCGGGAGAACGAGGGCTTTCCGTGGGAGGAGGCCACTCGCGTGGAAGAGATCCGGCGCGCGGTCTCGAGGATCAAGGAATAGCGACTGGAGGAAGCAAGGATGGCGCTCTGCGACATACGGGACCGGGGACTCGCACCTCACGGGAAGAACAGGATTCTCTGGGCCGACCGGCAGATGCCAGTCCTGGAGAGGATCAGGGAGAGATTCGGGAAGGAGAAGCCGCTCGCGGGGCACACCCTCGCAGCCTGTCTGCACGTGACCGCCGAGACGGCGAATCTCTGCCGGACCCTGAAGGCAGGAGGAGCGCGCGTGCTGGTCTGCGCCTCCAACCCGCTCTCCACCCAGGACGACGTCTCCGCGTCAATGGTTGAGGACTTCGGAATCGAGGTCTTCGCGATCAAGGGGGAGGACCACGAGACCTACTACGCCCACATCCACGCCGTCCTGGATCCGGGTCCGGATCTGACGATGGACGACGGCGCGGATCTGGTCTCAACCCTGCACTCCAAGCGCACCGACCTGGTCGCGAAGGTGATCGGCGGCACGGAGGAGACGACCACCGGCGTCATCCGTCTGCGCAGCATGGAGCGCGACGGCGTTCTCCGGTATCCGATCGTCGCGGTCAACGACGCGAAGACCAAGCACCTCTTCGACAACCGCTACGGGACCGGACAGAGCACGATCGATGGCGTGCTCCGCTGCACCAACATGCTGATGGCGGGCAGCACCGTGGTGGTCGCCGGCTACGGCCAGTGCGGGAGGGGGGTCGCCATGAGGGCCCGCGGGATGGGCGCCAGCATCATCGTCACCGAGGTCGATCCTCTGAGGGCTCTCGAGGCGACCATGGACGGCTATCGCGTCCTCCCCATGGACGCGGCGGCGCCTCTCGGAGACCTCTTCGTCACCGTCACGGGGGACATCCATGTGCTGCGCCGCGAGCACTTCCTGAAAATGAAGGATGGAGCGATCGTGGCGAACTCCGGCCACTTCAATGTCGAGATCGACATCGAGGCGCTCGAGAAGCTCGCCTCGTCGCGGCGCGACGTGCGCCCGTTCGTCGAGGAGTTCGTGATCGACGGCGGAAAGCGGATCCATCTTCTGGGCGAGGGGCGCCTGATCAACCTCGCCGCGGCGGAGGGGCATCCGGCGAACGTCATGGACATGAGCTTCGCCAACCAGGCCCTCTGCACCGAGCACATCGTGAAGAGGGCGGGATCTCTGGAGCGGCGCGTTTACGGCGTTCCCCAGGAAATCGACGCGGAGATCGCCAGCCTGAAGCTCGCTTGCCTGGACGTCGCGATCGATACGCTCACGGAGGAGCAGCAGATCTACCTCAAGTCCTGGGATCAGGGGACATAGGCGCGGATGAGCGCGCATCGATCGAGCGTCAGCCCGGCTCCTCTGCAGGGGATCCTTCTCCTGCTCCTGGCGACGCTCATCGGTCTCGCGCTGGCGACCCGCGACGCCATCCGTCCCGCGTGCGGGCCCCTTGTCGACTGGCTTGCCGATCTCCTCGGCCGGCGCCTGGGGCCGATCCTGAGCTGGGGGCTCTGGGCGCTCCTGCCGCCGCTGGCCCTGCTCTGGATCCTCGGGCGGCGCAAGAGAGGGCTGTTGCGCCTGGCCGTGTTGACCCTGCCCCTGCTCCTCGTCCTCTCCGCCGTGCTCTCTCCGATCGAATCTCTCGGCGGGACGGTCGGCCGATGGATCCTCGGCCGCCTGCAGGTGATCCTGGGGCCCTGGGGCTCGTGGATCTCCCTCGCCGCGCTCGCCCTCATCTCTGTCTGGCTCGTCTGGCGCTTCGTTCTCCCCGAGGGATTGCGCGAGCGGATCGGCGCTTCCATGGAGCGCGCGAACGCTCCGGCGAAGGAGTCGAAGCGGACCGCGCAGACTTCTTCCTCGCGGAAGGCCTCGGGCCGGGCATCTCCGGCGGAAGCCCGATTGGCGAACAATCGGGACGACGAGAGCGGGGAGGCTCCGGACGAGGAGGAGAAGGTCGAGGATGACGCCCGCGCGGCCCCGCAGGCGGCGCCATCGATCCCCGAGCCGCAGATCCGTGCCAGGCGGATGACTCCCTCGAGGCCACAGGCGATCCGGCCGGCGGAGAACGCGGCCGCGCGCCAGCTGCCCGACGCCTCGCTGCTGGAGGAGCTGGAGGGGACGAGGGCCGCCATCGATCGCGAGGAGATTCTCGACACCTCTCGGCTTCTCGTGCGGACTCTCATGGACTTCGGCGTCGCCGGGAAGGTGGGCGAGGTCCACCCCGGCCCCGTGGTCACCCGCTACGAGTTCGAGCCCGGCACGGGAGTCCGCGTGAGCCAGATCGTCTCTCGAGTCGATGATCTCGCCCTCGCGCTGCGCGCAAAGCGGATTCGCTTGGTCGCCCCGATCCCGGGCAAGGCCGCGGTGGGGATCGAGGTTCCCAACCGTCGGCCGGCCATGATCTCCCTCAAGGAGATCCTCGACTCGGAGGAGTTCCGGAGCCAGGACGGCGCTCTCGTGCTCGCCCTTGGAAGAGAGATCTCCGGCGCCCCCGTCTTCGCCCGTCTCGATGCGATGCCCCATCTTCTCGTCGCCGGCACAACGGGGTCGGGAAAGAGCGTCTGCCTGAACGGCTTCCTCCTCTCTCTCCTGTTCCGCCGGACTCCGGAGGAACTTCGATTGCTGCTCATAGATCCCAAGAGGATCGAGCTGACTCCATATGACGGGATCCCGTCGCTCCTATGCCCCGTCGTCACGGAGCCGAGGCACGCTACGCGCATGCTGGAGTGGCTCTGCGGAGAGATGGACCGCCGCTACCGCCTGTTCCGGCAGCTTGCCGTCCGGAATGTCGAAGGCTACCGGAAGCGAGCCGCGTCAGCGGGAGAGGATGCGGAGCCGCTGCCCTACATCGTCGTCGTCGTGGACGAGCTGGCCGACCTGATGCTGACCCAGGGGATCGAGATCGAGGGGCCGATCAGCCGGCTTGCCCACATGGCCCGCGCCGTCGGAATCCACATGATCTTGGCGACGCAGCGCCCCTCCGTGGACGTTCTGACGGGCGTGATCAAGGCCAACTTCCCCGCGAGGATCGCCTTCCAGGTCGCGTCGAGGATCGACTCGCGCACGATCCTCGATGCCGGGGGGGCCGAGTTCCTGCTGGGCCGCGGCGACATGCTCTTCGTTCCGCCCGGCAAGGCGGAAGCCTTCAGGGTCCACGGCGCCTATTGCACGGAGGGGGATGGAGAGCGGGTCGCCAACTTCCTGCGCGCTCAACCCCAGG
>VGJL01000203.1 GCA_016867495.1 Candidatus Eisenbacteria bacterium
TACGCCTCGCGGCAGGCGGGGAAGAGGGACTACGGGGTTTGGCACACGTACGCCGAGACGGTGGCGGAGCTGAATCTCCTGCACAGCCAGTATCCGAACCTGACGACGGCGCCCTTCTCGCTGGGTCCTTCGATCGAGGGGAGGGAGATCTGGGCGATCAAGGTCTCCGACAATCCGAACGTGGACGAGGACGAGCCGGAGGTGCTGCACGACGGGGTGCATCACGCGCGCGAGATCATGACGGTGGAGATGTGTCTCTACGCTTGGATCACGGGGCAGAACTCCGGAGGGTACGACGGGACCGACGATGTCGACACCGGAGCGGCGGCCACCCGCTCGCCCGACTACGACCTCTCCGCGTACCCTCGAGTGCGCCTCAAGATGGACTACTTCCATGGGCAGAGGGATACGGGGGACGATCCGGCCGACCATCTGAAGTTCTGCGTCTCTCCCGACGCCGGCGCCTCCTGGATCAACCTGATCACGGTGGGGGATGTGGCCACCGCGCCCGAGTGGCGCGCCCGCCGCAAGCCCCAGCGAGACATTGAGATGAATCGAGATTAGGGGTATACTGGATCTGTGTGCTGGCAGCTATGTTCCTCGCACCGATAGGAGGGGACGGATGAACCGCTTCTGGTCCGCAATCCCGCTTGCTGTTCTCATTCTCGGGCTGGGCTCGACGGCCGCAATGGCTTTCGAGGGAGAGGTTTACGAGGAGATCCGGGTATTGCTCCCGAGCGACTCCTCGCTCCGGGAGTTGCTGAAGGGCTCCGACCTCGAGTTGATGGGGCTCGGCGACGGGGACGTTCGCCTCCTGTCGCGTCCCTCGATCACGAGGAGGCTGCTCGACGAGGGGTGGCATGTCGAGGTGATCCAACCCGATCTGGAGAGCTTCTACGCCTCGCGGCAGGCGGGGAAGAGGGACTACGGGGTTTGGCACACGTACGCCGAGACGGTGGCGGAGCTGAATCTCCTGCACAGCCAGTATCCGAACCTGACGACGGCGCCCTTCTCGCTGGGTCTTTCGATCGAGGGGAGGGAGATCTGGGCGATCAAGGTCTCCGACAATCCGAACGTGGACGAGGACGAGCCGGAGGTGCTGCACGACGGGGTGCATCACGCGCGCGAGATCATGACGGTGGAGATGTGTCTCTACTTTCCGCGCTATCTGTGCGAGAACTACGGGACCGATCCGCTGGCGACGTTCCTTGTGGACAATCGGGAGATCTACTTCGTGCCGATCATGAATCCGGACGGGTTCGTCTACAACGAGACGACGAATCCGAACGGCGGGGGGATGTGGAGGAAGAACCGCCGCGTCAACCAGGGAAGCTCGTGCCGCGGCGTCGATCCGAATCGCAACTATCCATACGAGTGGGGCGGGGGCGGGTCGTCCGGCGATCCGTGCGACGAGACCTATCGGGGGACGGCTCCTGCGAGCGAGCCCGAGAACCAGGCGATGATCAACCTCATCAACGGGCGGGAGTTCGTGACGCACGACACTTGGCACTCGGTGGCGGGAATGATCCTCTTTCCCTGGGGGTACACCCTGAACCACACCCCGGACGACGCGACGTTCCGTGCGATCGCGTCGGAGCGGGCGCGCTACAACGGCTACCAGACAGGCCAGCCCCCTGAGATCCTGTACGAGGTCAACGGGGGATTCTTCGACTGGACCTACGGCGAGCAGACGACGAAGCCGAAGATCTTCTCCTTCTGCACCGAGTTTGGAGGAAGCGGTTTCTGGCCCGCGCAGTCGGAGCGCGAGGGGCTCCTCGCCGAGAACCTCTACTCCGCGCTCTATCTGACCCAGATCGCGGGCCCCGTCGTGAGCACGACGGGCCTTGCGGTGTCGGGCGGCAACGGTAACGGACAGATCGAGCCGGGGGAGACCGTCGACCTTCTCGCCACGATCCACAACAGCGGCGTCGTCGCCAACGCGACCAGCGTCTCGATCAGGCTTCTCTGCGACGATCCGTACATCGTTCTCCTGGACGCCTCCAACGGAGTCGGGACCCTGACCCCCGGACAGAGCTGGACCAACACGGCCGATCCGTTCAGCGTCCGGGCCGACGCGACCTGCCCGCAGGGACGGCTCGTCACCTTCACGGTCGTCGCCGACGCCGACGGCGGAGTCCACTCGGAGACTCCATTCGTTCTGACGATCGGCGTCCCGCCGGTCCTCGTCGCGAACGACTTCGAGAATGCTGGGGAGGAGTGGAGCCAGGATCCCTCCCACACGGCGACGACGGGCGCGTGGGTGCGGATCGACCCGGTTGCGACCAGCTACCAGCCCGGCGATGACACGACCCCCGCTCCCGGCATCTACGCCATGATCACGGCGCAGAATCCCAGCGGCCAGAACGGCGTCGACGACGTGGACGGCGGGATCGCCGCGATGCGCTCGCCCGATTTCAACCTGTCCGCCTACGCCTCCGTCAGGGTCTCGATGATGTACTTCCATGGCCAGCGCGACACGGGAGGCGACGCGGGGGACTTCTTCAAGATCGATGCCTCCTCCAACGGAGGCGGCTCCTGGGTGAATCTCCTGACGCTCGGGGATGTCGCCTCATCGGCCACCTGGCGGAGCTTTACGGCCGACCTCGAGGACTACATCCCGCTGACGAACCAGGTCCGTTTCCGCGTGCAGGCCGCCGACGGCACCACGGTCGGCGAGATCATCGAGGGCGGGATCGACGACTTCTACCTCTACAACGCGGGCACCGGCAACGAGCCGCCGAGCTCCCCCACGCTGGTCTCTCCCGCCGACGGGGCGACGAATGTGCCGGCCAGCGCGATTCTCAAGATCGGGAACGCCAACGATCCCGAGAGCGATCCCCTGACCTATGGCTTCAGGATCTATTCGGACGGCGATCTCACGCAGATCGTCCGCTCGATCGACGGCGTGCCTCAGGGAGCGGGCGGCCAGACCTCTTGGGCAGTGACCCCTCCGCTGAGCATGGGGACCTACCACTGGCGGGCCTACGCGGCCGATCCGGAGCAGCGGGGGCTCTATATGGAGGCGGCGTCGTTCACGGTCAACGAGCAGGTCGGCGCGGAGGACCTCTCCCTTCCCGCCGAGGCGGAGCTTCTCGTGGGACCGAATCCGGTCCGGGATCGAATGGTGATCCGCACCTTCGTTCCTGCGACGTTGACGAGCCGTCTGGGCGTCTATGATGCTCAGGGGAGGCTGATCAGGAGTCTCGAGCATGTTCCCTCCGCCGCCGGATGGCAGGAGGCGGAGTGGGACAGCCGTGACGACGTCGGCCGGCCGGTGCCGAGCGGCACCTACTGGGTGCGTCTCTGGACGCCCGGGATGACTCGAACCGTGAGGGTCGTCTCGATCGAGTAGGAGGCCCCGTCATCTGATCCCGGCGGGGTCGAAGGGGGGGACCCGAGATGTCCGATTGGTCGAAGCTGAGCGTCGAGCAGGTGGATCGCAAACACCCGCCCCTCGCGATCTACCGTCTGCGCGGCGGGCTCACGAGCAACGAAATGTCGTACGAGTTCCTCGAGCGAGTCCGCAGCGGGGTCCGAAAGGGGCCCAACCGAGTCGTCATCAACCTCGAGGGGATGGAGCATCTCTCGAGCGCGGGGCTGGGCATCCTGGCCGCTTGCTACACATCGATTGTCAACGCGGGCGGCAAGCTGTGCCTCGCCTCGATTCCCAAGCGGGCGGAGATGATCCTGGGAGTGGTCCACTTCCTCGATGTTGTGGAGAGCGCCGCGAGCGAGGAGGAGGCGATCCGGAAAGTCACCGCGTAGCCGGGCACGGACGGGCCCGCGTTCAGCGGTCGATGTCGCCGATCGTCTCGCCCGCCTTCGTGTGCGAGCGGGCTCCCCGAGGGAGCGTGACGGAAGGGAAGAGGATCGTGTTCTTCTCGATCCTCGAACCGGCCGGCACCGATGCGCTCTTCCCGATCAGCACCTGTCCGCCATCCAGGTGGCCCGGGTATCTGAGATTCGGCACGTTCTCGCCGATCCCTCCCACGATCGCGCCGGGCCCGAGCGCGACCTGCTTGTCCAGAATCGCCTCGGTCACGCGCGCCCCCGCGCCGACGCGGACATCGTGCATCAGGATCGACCGCTCGACGACGGCGCCCGCCTCGACCACCACGCCGGGCGAGAGGATGCTCTGGCGGACTTCGCCGGCGATCGTGCAGCCGGTGGCGATGATCGATCCGTCCACGCGCGCCGTCGGCGTGAAGCGGGCCGGCGGCCTGTCTCCCGGGCGATTCTCGTCGCGATTGGTGCGGACTCCCCAGGAGGGGAGATCGATCGGCCCGCCCGGCTCCAGCATCTCCATGTGGCTGTCGAAGTAGGCGCGGATCGTTCCGACGTCCTGCCAGTAGCCCTGGAAGCGGAAGGTCTGGAGGTGGCGTCCCCCCGTGAGCATCGCGGGAAAGACATGGGCGCCGAAGTCGACGAGCCCTTGGTGTCCAACCACCTCATCCAGCTCCT
>VGJL01000204.1 GCA_016867495.1 Candidatus Eisenbacteria bacterium
GGGTTGCGTCCGGTTGGGGAGGGCCAGAGAGGGGGGCTTACACCTGTGAGGCAGCTAACCGAGTGCAATCCAATGCGTTACAGGGGAGTTGAACGCTGAACTGCTAAAGTCCTGTTCGAATCCCTGATGGGCGAATCCACTTCGCACGGAGGATTCGTGCTACAATTCAAGCTGGCACGCCGGGGACGAAACCCACCGAGGAGGGAAAGACGATGCGAGGAAGTCTGCTCGCTCTTGCCCTGCTGATTCTCGCGACGGCGGCTCTGTCCGAAGTCCGGATCGACCCCAGACTGGATTACCTTCTCAGGCTCCGCCAGGAAGGTCAGTCCGCGCCCCAGGGCCCGCCGGCCCAAGACCTTCCCGACCCAACCGTTCCCGGGAGACTCGACGCTCTCGCGCCCCGCTTGGCGGCAGAGGAGAAGTTCGCCGGGTCCGTGCGATTCACCGCCGCGCCCGGCGCGGAGGAGATCGAGGCGCTTCGCGCGCTCGGCGTCGAGTTCTACGACTTCGGCCGCGGAGCCGCGGGCAGTCGCACGGTCTATCCGGCGGAGATCCCGTTCGACGCGCTCCCGGAGGTCGCGCGACACGGAGGCGTGGCCGCCGTCGAATGCTCCTGGCGGCCCGGCGCGCCGCCTCCTCTGGCGCGGAGCCGACCCCAGGTCGAGGCCGACCTGGCCTGGCAGGTCGAGGACGCCTACGGAGAGCCCCTCTCGGGTGAGGGGGTTCTCGTCTGCGACCTGGACACCGGGGTGCTCTACTACCATCCCGCATTCTTCAAGCTGGACGGCAACAGCTACAACTGGATCGACGTGGACGGCAACGGCGCTCTGAGCACGGGCGACGTCGTGGATCTGGACCGCAACGGCCTTCCCGGCGCCAACGAGCGCCTGCGCTACCACGAGGCCGCGGGGACCAGCGGCTACGGCAATGCGACCGGATACGACCCCAACTTCGACTTCCTCTATAATGACGCGAACAACAGCGGCGGCCGCAACTACGGGCCTCCCGCGTACGGCGAGCTGAGTCCCTGCTACGGCGAGGTCTACTTCCTCACCGACGACGCCAACAGCAACAATGCTTCCTCAAGAGGTTGACAAAGTGCCATTTTCTGGACTAGCGTGAAGGTATAGCACACTGACAACGCGCTCACCCACCCAAACACAGAAAGGGGGCAGGCGATGAGTCGGCTCATATTGCTTTTCCTGAGTTGCGCGACGCTCCTCAGCCTTTCACTTGCACCTTGGCCTGTCCAAGCAGCCGGGTGCAAAGACCAGGACTGGTGCTTCGAGGCCGAAAAGCTTTCGTTTCGAATCGTCGATAACGAAATCACGATCGACATTCTGCGCCAAATGGAAACGGTGCAGGATGTCTCGCTCCTCATCAACTACCTACTCGAGCACCCGGCCCGCCTCTACGTCGGCTGGATTCGACCGACTCCAGACATGCACTCGGTTCAAGTTGACTGGAACGTCGGACTTCACCTCAAGAACGAAGAAACCGTCTGGGCCGAGAAGTGGTTCGTCGGTCAGAAGTTCGGACCAAGCATCGCCTACGACCCTATGAGTCTGAAGCTCTTCATTCCCGGCGCAGCCGAGACGAGTCGCGGGGGAAAGTCCTTCATCGTCGTTCTCGCCTTCCCTGAATCAGCGCCGAGCGGCCTGCAGTGGAAGCAAGGTCAGGTTGAGTCCCTCTCGGTTCAGATGCCCAGCCAGCAGGCTTCGCGTATCGAACCGAAGGTAGAGGGACCCTAAGAGGTTCTGCGACACGACAATCAGTCAGACAGAATGGGCTGTCGCAGAAAACCGGCAGTCGACGAGACTGCCACGGAGGTCCTCATGAAGAAGTTCGTTGTTCCTCTCGTCGTCCTGGTGCTACTGATCTTGCCGGGGTTTGTTCCGCAGATCAGTCTGACGCCGACCGGCCAGTCGCCCACGACGACCGCGGTCAACATCCCCCTGGGTAACGTGGAGATCTCCATCACGCCTGGGGGCGACGCCCTCGCCTGGAACCTGATCTACGAGCTTTGCAGGCTCCAGGTGCCGGGCATGTGCGACCTCTACTGGCACGGCCAGAGCGAGGATTGGTGGGACTAGGCTCGTTCGCCGGACCGCACACAGGCCGCTGGAGATTCTCCAGCGGCCTGCTTTCTTCCTTTGAAAAATTATTCCTCAGTTACCGTATAGGTCGAGATGGACACGGATGTTTTTCCATCACTCTCCCCAGCCGTCACCGTCACGGTTCGGTTTTCCTTCTCGGCAACCAGCGAATAGCTTCCGGAAATATTCATTGTCGACGTTATATTCCACGAGCTGGATGTCGGCGAGCGTGTCCTCAGTCTTGGGGAATCGAAGATCCGCGCCATCTATAATCGCAACGGCAACATCCACAGGCGCGGAGTCAATCTGCTCCAATCGGAGATGGATTACTGGGGCCATGGCACCCCTGTCACAGGCATCGTCGGAGGAGGCTGGCCAAGGCTCAACGTCATGAGCGGCATCGCGCCCGGAGTCGAGTTCCTCCACTCCAACAGCGACTACTATGCCGAGCCGCCGTTTCTCGTTCCAATTGAGGCGCGCCTGGCCTGGGCACAATCGGAAGGCGCCCACGTGATTCTGATCGAGGATGGGGAGTGGATCTGGGAGTACATGGACGGATCGTCCAACACGGAGATCATGCTGAATGAACTCGCCGAGGCCGGGATGATCATCGTCGTGCCCGCCGGCAATCTCGCCACGGGCAACATGCACACCTCCTTCCTCGGCGCCCAAGGGACATCGCTCACGACCTCGGGAGCCTCTGTCATCTGGATCTCCTTCCTCTGGGAGCCCCTGGCCGCGCCCGTCTCGATCGCGATGACGCCGCCCGGAGGCGCTCCCATCGCCGTGCCCACGGACGGCAGCACAGCCGTGAGCCAGGGCTTGCGCACGTATGGCCTGCGCAGCCAGTCCGGGAGAGGCACGTTCCGTCAGGACATCCGGATCAGCACCGACCCCGAGGGAGGCAACGTCGCCGGGCCCCTTGGCTTCGCGTTCGGCGGCATCCCGGGGTCGACCGTTCACGGCTTCTTCTGCGACAACATCTCGGGCTGGTACTCCCCGAATCGCTGGGCGGTCGTGGATCAGACTCGCACCGTCACCTGGCCCGCGACGGCCGATTCGGCCATCAGCGTGACCGCTTACAATCCTGCGAACGACGGAGACCTGGACGGCTATAGCGGCTGGGGCCCTCGCATCGACGGCCGCCCCGATGTGGACATCGCCGCTCCCGGATCGGGCGTGGTCAGCACACACTACTCCACGCCGGGGAACTACACCGGCTTCGGCGGGACCAGCGGGGCGGGGCCCCATGTCGTGGGAGCGGCCGCCCTGCTCAAGCAACTCCTCCCGAATCTTGACAACGGCAAGTGCCGGCGTCTCCTTCGACAGGCGGCGGGTCAGGATCAGTACACCGATGATCCCGATCGCTGGGGAGCGGGCAAGCTGCGCATCTACGGCGCCGTCGAGGCGGCCCTTGCGGATGCGGCTGATCACTCGCGATTCCCCGAGCTGGCGCTGGCGGCCGCGCCCAATCCATTCGTCTCCCAGGTCGCCTTGCGCTTTCATCTGCACGGTGACGAACCCGCGACCCTTCGCGTCTTCTCGGCGGAAGGGCGACAGGTGTGGAGCCGCCGCATCGAAGCGGGAGGCGCCGGCCGGCGCGAGCTGAGCTGGGACGGGAAGAACTGGCGTGGTCTGCCAGTCGCTTCGGGACTCTACTTCGCCCATCTGCGTCAGGGGGAGCGCTACGCGGCCGTGCGCTTGACCTTGCTCAGATAGCCGCCGCCCCTTGAGGGCATTCGGCACGCGGGCGTATGGTGTGACGGCGAGCGAACCGATCGGAGGCCCGCCATGAATCGCCTGCTGTTTCTGTTGTCCGCGCTCCTGGCGCTGCATGGGGGAGCGTGCCCCCCGGCCTCGCGGGGACTCGAGTACCAGACCTCGGCATATTGGGCGCACGCCGGCGGCGTGGAGATCGTCGGGCAGTACGCCTACTGCGCCTATCAGAACGGCTTGATCATCCTGGATGTGTCCAAGCCGGGCGCGCCGGTCGAGACCGGCCGCGTCTACTGCGCGGGCGAGGGATGGGATGTCGATGTCTGGGGCGACCATGCTTTCCTGGCCGATGGCGTCTCCGGCCTCCAGGTGATCGACGTGTCCGACCCTTGCCGCCCATCGATTGTGGGCCGCTACGAAACGACGGGAACAGCCGCGGGGATCGAGGTGGTCGACGGCCACGCCTACCTCGCCGATGGACCGGGAGGCGACAACGGACTGATCATCCTCGATGTCACGAAGCCCGCCGACCCGCGGTTCGTGGGCCGGTTCGTTTCGAGCGGCATGTGCGGGTCTGTCACGATCGCGGGCAAGTACGCATACATCGGAGAGGTCTTTCTGGGGCTGGAGATCGTC
>VGJL01000205.1 GCA_016867495.1 Candidatus Eisenbacteria bacterium
GCCCCCCCCCCCGCCCGATTACAAGGTCAGGACATCGATCTCGAACGTCCTCTTCAATCTGAGGCTCTCGTGGACCGAGAAGAACATCACCGAGTACACGGCCCTGCTTCATCCGGAGTTCACGTTCATCTTCTCGCCGCAGGATGTGGGAGGACCGAACAATATCCCCGAGGAGTGGGGGCGGGCCGATGAGCTCGAGAGCATCACGAACCTCTTCGGCAGCAAGGCGAACGTCGACGGCTACCGCTGCGAGACGATCCGCCTCACTTTCACCGCGGGGCCCGAGACTCCCGCCCAGCAGTACGACACGACCTGGACGAAGGTGACTCTGACCGAGGTTCACCTCCAGGTCGACTCGCGGCACGAGATATCGGGCCTCCAGCTCCTCTACGAGGTGCTGGGGGACCAGGCCGACTTCTACTTCAAGGAGACCGCCGAGATCGACCCCGTCTCGCAGAAGAAGCTCTGGCAGATCGTCCTCTGGGAGGACAAGCCCCGGGGCGTTCTCGCCGCGATGAACTGATCGAAGTTGCCCCGCAAACCGAGACGCGCATCAGGCAGGCCGCTCCCGATCGGGGCGGCCCTCCTCTTCCTGGCGATCGGGGTCGTCCTGATCAGCATCCTCTGGAGGCAGGAGGAGGATGCGCCCGGCGAGATCGTCCTTCCTCGCGCCGCCGCGCCCGACCATGGCGTGACGGAGAGAACGCGGCGCGAGGCCTTTGCGGATCCGTTTCTGCGGATCATCGAGGCCTACCTCAATGACAGGCGCCTGCGGGTGGTCGCGGGCGAGCGGGGCATCGACCTGATCTGCCTCCTTCCCCCCGGGGGATCCAGCTTCCAGGTCAACGCCGATCTCAAGAGGGCCGTCTCCCACTGGGGCGGCGCGATTTCGGCGGCGACCGAGCATTACGTTCGGGATCTGGGGCGAGCCATAGATCTTCGTCTGAGCCACGGGGGGCGGACCTACTCGGTCCGGGTGATGAGGGACGAGACCCCGCCCGGGGATCCAAGGGTCGCGATCGTGATCGATGACTTCGGCTACGAGAAGGGGGAGCTGGCCGAGGCCTTCCTCGATCTTCCCTTCCCGATCACTCCCTCGGTCCTCCCGGGGTACGCGCGCTCCGCTTGGACCGTCCGACGCGCGGTCGAGAAGGGGCGCCAGCCGATACTCCATTTGCCGATGGAGCCGAAGAGCTTCCCGAGGGACGATCCCGGTCCCGGCGCGATTCTCGTGGGGATGGAGCGGGAGGCCATCGCGTCGGTCCTCGACCGCAGCCTCCGGGAGTTGGCCGGGGTAGGCGGAGCGAGCAACCACATGGGCAGCCGGGCCAGCGAGGTTCCCGCCATCGCCGGAGCGGTCCTCGGGGAGTTCGCGCGCCGCGGCCTCTTCTACCTCGACAGCGGGACATCGGACGCATCGATCTTCCCGGCCGAGGCCGCGCGCGCCGGAGTGAAATGCCTCACGGCCGACCTCTTCCTGGATGGGGAGGAGGATCCGACCCCCGGATCGATGGCGCGACGCCTGGCCGAGGCCCGTCGTTTGGCCGAACTCACCGGGAGCGCAATCCTGATCGGCCATGCGCGTCCGGCGACCCTAGCCTTCCTGCGATCCAGCGCCGACTCGCTGCTCGCCGGCCCCTCCCGGGTCGTCCCTTTGGCCGACCTCTTGCGTTGACATCTCCACCGCGGACGGGATAGCCTCCGATTCCGTGTGGTTTGCGCCCACAAAGGCGCATCGGAGGCGTACGAGGGATGAACAAGTCGTATCAGTGGAAGTTGTTGCTCCTGGTTCTCTTGGTGGCTCTCTCCATCTATGCGCTCCTCCCGACCTTCCAGCTCTATGGCAGGCCGGAGGCGGAGAGGAATGACCCGAGGGATCCGGTTCAGAGGGAGCTTCGGGGCAAGGCGCTGAAACTGGGTCTCGATCTCAGGGGAGGCATGCACCTCGCTCTCGAACTGGACAAGAGCAAGCTTCCCTCCGACGCCTCGGTGCGCGACGCCGTCGACCGCGCCATGGAGATCTTGCGCAACCGGATCGACCAGTTCGGCGTCGCCGAACCGCTGATCCAGCGCCAGGGGGAGGACAGGATCCTCGTCCAGCTACCCGGCCTTCTCGACAAGCACCGGGCCGTGCAGCTCATCGGGCAGACCGCCCAGCTCGAGTTCAAGCTGGTCAAGCAGGCATCGGAATCCCGGCAAGTGATCGACCGGATCAACCGCGCGCTCGCGGGCCGCTCGGCCGACCTTCCGGACTCGCTCCTCGCCGACTCCCTGATGGTGGCCAATCCCGTCACCGATCTTCTCTTCGACTATCCGGACATGTCCCGCTTCGGCGGCGTCAGGGTTCTCGAGAACGACTATCTCAAGCTGCGGGCGTTGCTCGAGTCGGTGAACGTCGACTCGCTGATTCCCCGCGACGCCTCGATCGGCTTCAGCGCCCAGCCGGAGATCTTCGACCAAGGGCAGACGGGACGGGTCCTCTACGTGCTGAGCCGCCGCGCCGAGATGACCGGGGAGGCGGTCTCCAACGCGATCATGCGCTTCGGCCTCGATCCGAGGGCGCCGAACACTCCGGGGGTCTCGATGACCCTGACCAACAAGGGTGCGAACCTCTTCAGGAAGATCACAGGGGCCAACATCGGCAGGCAGCTCGCCATCGTCCTTGACGACAAGGTCGCCTCGGCGCCGGTGATCCGCGATCGGATCCCGACGGGGCAGGCGCAGATCACGGGCACTTTCACGGACGCGGAGGCCAAGGACCTGGCGATCATCCTCCGCGCGGGGGCCTTGCCGGCTCCCGTAAAGGTTGTCGAGGAGCGGACCGTCGGGCCGTCGCTGGGGCACGACTCGGTTGCCGGGGGCATGAGGGCCGGAATCGTGGGGGCGCTGGTCGTCATCGCCTTCATGCTCTTCTACTACAGAGGCAGCGGCCTGGTCGCCATCATCTGCATGGCCCTGAACGTCTTCTTCCTCTTCGCGGGGCTGGCGGCCCTGCGCGGGACGCTGACCATGCCCGGCATCGCGGGAATCGTCCTGACGGTCGGAATGGCCATGGACGCGAGCATCCTGATCTTCGAGAGGATCCGCGAGGAGCTGCGGGCGGGCAAAACGGTCCGGCTGGCCATCGATAACGGCTTCGATAGGGCATGGCGGACGATCCTCGACGCCAACCTGACGACCCTGATCAGCGCGATCGTCCTCTTCCGGTTCGGAACGGGGCCGATCAAGGGGTTCGCCATCACACTGGGGATCGGGCTCATCGCGAACATCTACACGGCGGTCTTCGTCGCGAGGATGATCTTCGGGGCCCTGCTGGCTCGACGCAACGTGCGCTCGCTCTCGATCTAGACGGTCGCGGATGGATCGCGAGTAGGTAGACGAGGAGAGGCGGAAAGAGATGTTCCAGATCTTGGTGGGATCGAAGATCCCCTTCATGAAGTACAGGCGGCACGCCTACATCCTGTCGGCCCTGATCATCCTGGCCGGGGCGGCCTCGCTGATCGTCAAGGGCGGATTCAGGCTCGGGGTCGACTTCGCGGGAGGCATCCTCGTCGAGTACCGGTTCGATCGCGTCATCCAGGCGGACGATCTTCGCGCGGCCCTCTCGGGGGGGGGATGGGCGGGCGCCGAGATCCAGGCGAGCGAGGGCGGGCGGACCTTCCTGATCCGGATCCCCGTGCCCGATGAGAGGCAGGCCGGGGAGCAGTCTCCTTCCGCGCAGATGCTCCGGCTGGTCAAGGAGAAGGTGCCCGGCATAGAGGGAGAGCTGCTGAGGGAGGAGTTCGTCGGTCCGCGGGTCGGGCGCGAGCTGAGAGGCAAGGCGTTCTGGGCGGTCCTGATCTCCCTCCTGCTGATTCTCACCTATGTCACCATCCGCTACGAATTCAAGTACGGCCTGGGCGGGATCATCGCCCTCGCCCATGACGTCCTCGTCGTCATGGCGTTTCTCTCGTTCATGAACAAGGAGATCACGATCCCTGTCATTGCGGCCCTCCTCACGGTCGCCGGCTACTCGATCAACGACAAGATCGTCGTCTTCGACCGGGTGCGGGAGCGCAAGAAGGGAAGCGGCCGCCAGGCGGACGCAGCCATGATCGACATGAGCCTGAACCAGACGCTCAGCAGGACGATCATCACCGGCGTCTGCGTGATCCTCACCCTCGAGACGCTCCTGCTCATGGGAGGCGCCGTGATCCACGACTTCGCCTTCGCCATCCTGGTCGGCGTCCTCGTGGGAACCTACTCGTCGATCTTCATCGGATCGGGGATCAGCCTCGATCTCATCCTTGCCGCGGAGGACAGGCGCCTCGAGCGGGAGGAGAGGGCCGCCAAGCTGAAGGCCTGACCCTCGGCCGATCCGATCCGCTTTCGCCCATGGGGAGATCCCTGTGCGCGCGTCGGC
>VGJL01000206.1 GCA_016867495.1 Candidatus Eisenbacteria bacterium
CTCGAGGAAGGCTCCGTAGCGGATCATCCCGGGCGGCACCAGGCGGATCCCCTGCGCCTCGAGGCCGCGCTTGACGGGGACCTTGTCCCGATACTCAAACGGCCCCGCCAGCAGAGTCTGCGCGGGGGTCTGCCTGAAGTAGAGGAGCACGGCCATGCGGACCCAGGCATTGACGATCCAGCCGTCGGGCCCGGGCTCGGCGACGCGCGCCTCTCCCCGATCGAGCATGTCGATCGCACGCGCCACGGCCTCTCGCGCCGGGGGCGTCTCGGCGAACTCGGGCTCCGCGAAGGCGCGGGCGATTGCGGCGATGAGATCTTCTCGCTTCACAAGACCCTCTCGAGAATGGCCGCGGCCTCGAGACAGAGCTCGAGCGTAGGCACGAGCGCCATCCGGACATATCCTTCGCCGCCGGCGCCGAAGTAGTTCCCGGGAGTGAGAACGAGGCCGTGCTCGAGCATCCTCGATGCGAACGACTCCGATGTCAGCCCCGCGGGAACCCGCGCCCACAGATAGAAGGTCGCCGCGCCGCCGGCGACGCGGAGCCCCTTGCGGGCCAGGACAGACAGGAGGACTTCCCTCTTGGCCCGGTAGAGGTCGCGCTGCTCGGCCACGTGCGACTCGTCCCCCCATGCGGCCGCGGCGGCCGACTGGATGAAGAGCGGCGTCGCGACTCCCTGGCTCGGCCGCACGGTGCGCAGCATCGAGATCAGATCGGGATCTCCCGCGATGAAACCGCTCCGATATCCGGTCATCGCCGAGCGCTTGGAGAGCGTGTTGAGGACGACGAGCCCCTCCACGCCGGCCTGAAGGGCGGAGGCGGGCGGGGCATCGAACCAGAGCTCGCTGTAGGCCTCGTCGCTGGCGACCCAGAAGCCGTGCTCCTTGGCGAGACGCAGGGCCTTGCGGTAGAGATCGAGGGGGGCGACGGCACCGGTCGGGTTGTGCGGATAGTTGAGCCAGAGAAGCGCCGTCCGCTCGAGCGTCTCCCGCGGGATCGCGTCCAGATCCGGGACGAAGCCGTCCTCCACCCTCAAGGGATAGCGCTCCGCGACCCCTCCCGCGAACCGCGTCCCGATCTCGTAGACGGGGTATGCGGGATCCGGGATCAAGACGACCCGGCGGTCGCCCCGGGCGTCGATGAGCGCCTGGTGCAGGAGATAGATCGCCTCCTTGGAGCCGTTCGAGGGCAGGACATGGAGTTCGGGGTCGAGATCCGCATCGAAGCGCCGGCGTATCCATCCTGCGATGGCGCGCCGCAGGACGGGCGTCCCCGCCGCGGGCGGATACCCCGCGCGCTCGGGAAGCCCGCCGAGGAGCGCCTGACGGACCAGGGCGGGCGTGCGCTCCTGGGGATCCCCCATCCCGAAGTCGATGATGCGGACTCCGCGCGCGGCGGCCGCGCGTTTGGCTTCCTCAAGCCGGACGAAGGGATAGGTCGCCAGCGTGTGAAACGCCGGGTTGCGCGGCCTCACGGTCGCCCCCCGCGGGCTCCTCGACCGAGCCCGAATGGGCCGTCCCCCGCGAGAAACCACATGAGGGTCTCGATGCAGCTCTCGATCGATCGCAGATCGATTCGCTCGTCGTCCCGATGGGAGAGATGCGGGTCTCCGGGACCGAAGTTCAGAGAGGGGATCCCGCGCTCGCTGAACTGGGCGACATCGGTCCAGGCCTGCTTGGCGCGGCTCGGCCTGCCGCTCCCCTCGAGGAACGCGGCGAAGAGCGGCCGCTCGAGCGGCACGTCCCCCGAGGGGGCCTCGTCGATCAGGCGGATCTCCGCGGCATCGCCGGCCAGCGCGAAGGCCGCCGCCTTCCCCCTCGCCCGATCCCATCCGGGCGGATAGCGGTAGTTCAAGCCCGCCGTGACTTCGGCCGGGATCACATTCCGCGCCGTGCCGGCGCGCAACATCGTGACCGAGGCGGTCTCGCGGAAGGAGTAGGTCCCCACCACGTGATCGATCGGATCCATCTCGGCGATTCGCTTGAGCCAGGGAAGCGCTTCGTGGATCGCGTTCCTGCCGAGCCAGGGGCGCGCGCTGTGGCAGGCCTCGCCGCGAAAGACGATGTCGAGGTTCACGACGCCGAGACACCCGACCTCGACATGCGTGTCCGTCGGCTCGAGGAGGATCGCGAGCTCCGCTTCCCGCGCCCAACCCGCCGGCCCTTCGAGGAGCCTTCGAAGGTCGTTCGTCTCGATCGGACCCTCCTCCCCCGCATAGAGGATCGCGCCCAGCCTGGCCCACCCGTCCCCGCACGCGCGGGAATCGAGGAGCGAGGCGATCACGGCGAGCCCCCCCTTCATGTCCGCCGCCCCGCGACCCCAGACGACGTTCCCGTCGATCCGAGGCTGCTCGTTGCCGCGAGGTGGAACGGTGTCGAGGTGCCCCGCGACGACCACCAGAGGGCGACGGTCGGAAGCGGGCGGAATCACGACACTGCTTCCATCGAGCACGACGGGACGTCCAGAGCCCGAGAGACGCCCGCAGAGATGCTCCGCCAGCGCTTTCTCTTGCCCCGTCACGCTGGGGATCCTCAGGAAGGCGATCAGATCGTCGAGCGGCTGCATCAATGGGGAAGGGTAGACGGAGGAGAGGGAGGACGCAATTCCCCCGGCTCCCCTGTCGGCAGAACGTGTGTGGATCCGGTCGATCACCGCCTCAGGCGCAAGAGGACCGCATATGGCTCCTCGATCTCGAAGGCCGGCTCGAAGCGCGTCTGCTCGGCCACGACGGCCGGGATGAGGAAGCGCTTGACGTCGTCATAGGGTATGGGGGCCAGGACGACGTAGTCGGCCCCCTCCCGGTCCATCCACTCGAGCATCTTCTTCGGATCGGCCTCGCGCGGGAAGGTCACCACGCGCCGCCCCGTGACGTAGCGCAGGATCGCCGGCTTGCGGTCGACGATCAGATCGTCCGGCTTCGTGCGCGTCTTGATCCACTCGGCGATCTTGAAGTAGGCGTTCCAGTCCGGGGGGTAGCTCTGGACCTTCTGCGAGAGGATCGCCTGGTTGCGAATGCCGAGGAGGATCCAGAGGACGAGAAGGACCGCGGCCGCCGTCTGCGCCCGCCTCACTCTCCGTCGCAGGCGCTCGGCCAGCCAGAGAAGGCCGCGGAAGAGCAGGAGGAGGAAGAGCGGAAGGACGGGGACGAGGAATCGCAGGCCCGACCAGACCTCCGGCCACATCAGGGTGATGATCGTGTAGAGAACGAGATAGAGGCCGAGCGGCTCCCGCTTGCGGATCGCGAGGACGAGCCCGATCGCCATGAGGGCGAGCGGGACCAGCCCCACGAACCAGGGCAGGAAGTGGTAGCGGCGCTCTGGGGAATCGTACGTCCAGCGGAAGATCACAGGGAGCAGGCCCGTCGGGATCTCCCCCAGCAGGTAGACCTTGACGTTTCCGGCGATGCGGGTGACCCAGCCCGCGAGATCGAGCACGCCGAACTCGGGGAAGATCGGATTGACCTGGATGAGTTGCCGGAAATAGGGATTCCTGGGCCCGAGGAGGACCCTGAGGGCCCAGGGCAGGAAGAGCAGGCCCGAGAGGCCGGCGAAGATCGCCCGCGGCCTCCAGCCGGGCCGCCGGTCGATGAGAACGGCGATCGCGAGCGCGGCCCAGAGGGCGAGACCCACGCTCCTCGTGTAGAAGGTCGCCGCAGCGGCGAGCGCGGCGAGGATCGCGAAGCGGGCGCCGCCTTGCGACTTCATCCGATCGAGGGCCTCGAGCCCCAGGAGCGAGAAGAGCAGATACGGGATCTCGGACATCACGTAGTGCCCGAACTCCAGAACGGGGACGAGGGTCATCGCGACCCAGGCGACCGGCTCCCCCCAGCCGCGCGGCAGCAGAGAGCGGGCGCGGCGCAGGAGAAGAAGGCCGGAGGCGGCGTGGAGGATCGCGACGAAGATCTTCTGCGGGAGGAGCGCGAGTCCAAAGGCCGCCTGCGGGAGAACGAGCAGCCAAGCGAAGAAGGGAGGGTACTTCGGGCTCGCCCAGAGCCGACCCTCCCGCGCGGCCTGCGCGAGGTTGATGTACTCGACGTTGTCCCCGTTGATGTAGAGCTTCGGATCGAACGTGAGAATGCTGGAGAGGACGATGAGGCAACCCCAGAGGAGCATCCAGCCTCGCTCGCCCAGGGGCGGATTGGACCGGGGCGCTTGCGCTCCCTTGTTCCTTCCGCTCTGCGAGGAAGATGTCGCCTTCACCGTGCCTCTCGCTCTCGCGGGTGGAGCAGGAGACGAGCCGGGTGCCGTCGAGCGAGAACATCGGGAGACCGTCGAAGGACTCCTGCGAGCGACCGCCTGCGCATCCGGCAACCTCCGATCTCGGGGCGGGCCCGACCTGGCATCTTA
>VGJL01000207.1 GCA_016867495.1 Candidatus Eisenbacteria bacterium
ACCGACACGATCTATGGCTTCTCCGGAAGGTTCGACAGCCCCCTGGCCTGGAAGAGGATTCGGGATCTCAAGGGCTCGGACCGATCGGCGCCGATGCTCTCTTTGGTGGCTGGACCGGAGATGGCCTTCCAGTATGCCGAGCCGCCTCACGGGGCTTCCTACGAGATCCTGATCAAGTACTGGCCGGGCCCCCTGACTGCGGTTTTGAGGGCCCGTCCCCACGTTCCGACGGAGTTCTGCGGGCCAGGGGATACTCTCTCTTTCCGCTGGGCCGTCTCTCCCTTCCTCCACGATCTGATCACCGGCCTCGGCGAGCCTCTCCTGTCGACCTCGGCGAATCGGACCGGGGAACCCCCGCTCTGCTCATTCGAGGCGATCGAGAGGAGCTTCGGTCGCCATCTGAACGCCTTGGTCGATGGAGGCGACCTCCGGGGCAGGGCCTCGACCGTTGTGGATCTCACGGGAAACCAGCCCATCCTCCTGAGGCAGGGCTCGCTTCTGATCCCGCTGGACGAAGAAGACGCCTCGGATCCGGGAACTCCTGAAGGCCCTTGACCCTACGCGCGTTCGCTCCCTAGAATCCGACGATCCTCCCCGGACCTTCGGGGAGGGGCCGTCCAGCCTGCCGATCTCATCCAGATGACACTTGAGGCCGGCTCGAGAACGGGAGGGGAATGATCCGGATTCTGCTTGTCTGCACCGGTAATGTCTGTCGCAGCCCGATGGCCGAGGGGTTGCTGCGCAAGATGCTCCGCGACGGCGGCGACCATGGGGAGTTCGTCGTGGAGTCGGCCGGGACCGCGGCGGTGGGGGGAATACCCGCCTCCTCGGCGGCTGTGGAGACGGCCTCCGGCCACGGGGTCGACATTCGGGGACATGTCTCCCGAGCGGTCTCATCGCGACTCGTGGAGCGAGCCGACCTGATCCTGGCGATGGAGCCTGAACACGTCGAGATGCTCGCGGCCTCGTATCCAACATCCTCGGAGAAGATCCACCTGGTCACGCAGTACGCCGATCGGAGCGGCGATCCGCTCGGAATCCCCGACCCCGTGGGCCAGGGGATCGACGTCTACGAGCGGACCTGGATTCTGATAGAAGATAGCCTGCAGCGGGCGATCCCGGCGATCCTGGAGCTGATCCCGGGCGAGCCGGAGCTCGATGTCCAGGACGAGGAGGCGGGCGACGGGCGGAAGGAAGGCCAACGATGATTCTCGGGCCCCGGCATGAAGAGGGGATGAGGGAGGATAGGATGCGCTTTCTACCGGCACTCGACACGGAGGTGGCCGCGGCGATCAGGGGGGAGCTGAACCGGCAGCGCGAGACGCTTGAGATGATCGCCTCCGAGAACTTCACCCACCCGGCCGTCCTGGAGGCGGTCGGCTCTTGCATGACCAACAAGTACGCGGAGGGCTATCCGGGAAAGCGCTACTACGGCGGCTGCGAGTTCGTCGACGCGGTCGAGGCGCTGGCCATCGCGCGGGCCAAGGACCTGTTCGGCGCCGAGCACGCGAACGTGCAGCCCCACAGCGGAAGCTCCGCGAACCTCTCGGCCTACTTCGCCTTCCTCCAGCCGGGGGACAAGATCCTGGGGATGAACCTCTCGCACGGAGGGCACCTGACGCACGGCCACCCGGTCAACTTCTCGGGGAGGTTCTTCCAGGTCGTCGCCTACGGCGTCGATCCCGAGACCAAGATGATCGATTACGAAGGCCTGGCGGCGATCGCGAGGGAGGAGAGGCCCAAGCTGATCGTGGCGGGGGCGAGCGCCTACGCGAGAACCCTCGACTTCGCGCGCTTCCGGCAGATCGCCGACGAGGTCGGGGCGCTCCTCATGGTCGACATGGCGCACATCGCTGGACTGGTCGCCGCGGGCGTCCACCCGAGCCCCGTTCCCCACGCCCATGTGGTCACCTCGACGACGCACAAGACGCTGCGCGGCCCGCGCTCGGGCTTCATCCTGTGTCCGGCGGCCCAGGCCTCGGCGATCGACAAGACCTCCTTCCCCGGCATGCAGGGCGGTCCCCTGATGCATGTGATCGCCGGGAAGGCCGTCTGCTTCGAGCTGGCCCGCAGACCGGAGTTCCGCGTCTATCAGGAGCAAGTCGTGGCGAACGCGCGGAGGCTCGCCGCGAAGCTCGTCGATCACGGGTTCGATGTCGTCAGCGGCGGCACGGACACCCACCTCTTCCTTCTCGACCTGAGCGGGAGGCAGATCACCGGAAAGAAGGCGGAGAGGTGGCTCGAGGCCGCCGGGATCACCGTGAACAAGAACACGGTCCCCTTCGACAAGGAGAAGCCGACCGTCACGAGCGGGATCAGGGTCGGGACCCCGGCCCTGACGACACGCGGCATGAAGGAGCCGGAGATGGACCTGATCGGCGCGATGATCGCCGAGGTGCTCGCCGGCGGGGGGGATGAAGAGACGGCCCGGAAGGTCCGCGCGCGCGCGATCGATTTGGCGGCGGCTTTTCCTCTCTATCCCGAGCTCTGATCCTTCGGTCGGGAACCCGGCGCGAGCGGGAGGGTAGAGTCAGTCTGTTCAGGAGGGAACGTGCATCCTGAGATTCGTCAGATACAGGAGATGGTGGAGCGGGAGTCGGAGCCGATCCGGAGGATCCGGCTCGAAGTGGGGACGGTCATCGTTGGCCAGGACGCCCTGGTGCTGCGTCTGCTGGTCGGGGTTCTCGCCGACGGGCATCTGCTGCTGGAAGGGGTGCCGGGGCTCGCGAAGACCCTGGCGGTCAAGACGCTCGCGGGAACGCTGAACGCGAAGTTCTCGCGGTTGCAGTTCACCCCCGACCTCCTGCCCGCCGATCTGATCGGAACGCTGATCTACAATCCAAAGACGGCCGAGTTCACGACGCGCAAGGGGCCGGTCTTCGCGAACCTGATCCTGGCCGACGAGATCAACCGCGCTCCCGCCAAGGTCCAGAGCGCATTGCTCGAGGCGATGCAGGAGCGGCAAGTGACGATCGGAGAGGCGAGCCATCCCTTGCCCGAGCTCTTCCTCGTTCTGGCCACGCAGAATCCGATCGAGCAGGAGGGGACCTACCCTCTCCCGGAGGCGCAGCTCGATCGCTTCCTCTTGAAGGTGAAGGTCGACTATCCGAGCCGGGAGGAGGAGAGGCAGATCCTCGACCGGATGACGGGGCCGCCGCTGCAGGCGGTGCGCCCCGTGGCGACCCCCGAGGAGATCCTCCGCGCGCGGAGCGCGGTCCGGATGGTCTATGTGGACGACAAGATCAGGGAATACGTCCTGGACATCGTGAGCGCGACGAGGAGGCCGAAGGAGTTCGGTCTCGAGATCGCGCCGTGGATCTCCTATGGGGCGAGCCCCCGCGCGACCCTCTACCTGACGACGGCCGCGAAGGCGCACGCCTTCATTCAGGGCCGCGCCTATGTCACACCCGACGATGTCAAGGCGCTCGCCCTCGATGTGCTTCGGCATCGGATCCTGACGACCTACGAGGCCGAGGCGAAGGAGATCACGGCCGAGCAGCTCGCGACGCAGGTCCTGGAGGCCGTGCCGGTTCCATGACGCGCGCGGTTCCGCCGACGGCGGAGGCGCAGGACGCGGCGGTCGACATCCTCCGCGGCGTCCGGAAGATCGAGATCCAGAGCCGCCGCCTGGTCCAGGAGCTCTTCTCCGGCTCCTACCACACCGTTTTCAAGGGGCGGGGGATCGAGTTCTCGGAGGTGCGCGAGTACGTCCCCGGCGACGACGTGCGCTGGATCGACTGGAACGTCACGGCCAGGATGGATCGCCCGTTTGTCAAGCAGTTCCACGAAGAACGGGAGCGGACCGTGGTCGTTCTTGTCGACCGCTCTTCATCCACCCGCTTCGGCTCCTCGCAGAGGAGTCTCGAGAGGGTCGCGGCCGAGACGACGGCCCTGCTCGCCTTTTCCGCCTCGGTCAACCAGGACAAGGTGGGCTTGATGCTCTTCAGCGACCGGATGGAGAAGTGGGTGCCGCCCAGGAAGGGGAGATCCCACATCCTCCGGATCGTCCGGGAGGTTCTCTATCACAGGGGCCAGGGGACCGGAACGAGTCTGCGCGAGGCCCTCGAGCGGGCCACCAGGATGCTCCGCAGGCGGAGCCTGCTCTTCGTGGTGAGCGACTTCCTGTGCGATGAGCCCTACGAGAACGCGCTCCTCCTGGCCGCCCGCAAGCATGAGATGGTCCCGGTCGTCCTGATCGATCCGCGGCAGGAGGATCTCCCGCGCATCGGTCTGGTGGAGGCCTACGACCTCGAGAGCGGGCGCCGGCGCCTCATCGACACTT
>VGJL01000208.1 GCA_016867495.1 Candidatus Eisenbacteria bacterium
TCTGCAGGGTGACGCTGGACCAGGAGCCCGTGGCCGCGTCGAATCCGTAGGCGACCCGGCTCGTCCAGAGGAGGGCCACCTCGGAGCCGGCGGATCCTCCCTGGAGCGGTTCGCTGACCTCGACAGCAGACCACTGGCTGAGCGTGCCGGAGTAGGCATAGGCATTGTACTTGCCCCAGACGACTCCCACGCGCCCCATGCCGGCGACAGACATCCCGACCGGGTCCTCGATCGGCGTGATGCTCCAGCTCCCCGCTCCCTGACTATTGAAGACATGGGCGGCCTGGTGCGTCCAGACGAGCCCCATCCCTTGCGTGACGATCCCCCCGAGCGCGTCCCCCGTGAAGGCCTGGACCGTCCACTGGCCCGTCGAGGCGTTGTAGGCGTATCCGTTCGCCTTTGTCCAGACCAGGCCGAAGGTCCCCGCGGAGCCTCCTCCCACCGGGAGGCGCCCGTCGAGTGAGCACGATGCCCAGGAGTTCCATGGGGTCGCGATGCCGTAGCAAGTGCTGGCGGTCCAGGCGATCGCAGTCGTGTTCTCGACGTCCTCTCCCACGATGGCCCCCTGGAAGGGCGTCACGTACCACTGCCCGTTGTTTGAGTTGTAGGCATAGAGGCGCGCCCAGGATCGCGCGTAGCCGATGTAGGCGCCCACGAGCTTGCTATCGAGCGGCGAGTCGAGCGTGCGACCCGTCCAGTACCCGGTGCCGGGGCTGAAGCCATAGACTCTCGCGGGCGTGTCGATGAGCGCCACCCTTCCTGAGGCAACACCCTGGTAGGCGCCGCAGCCGGCGGGGTAGAGCAGGATGAGGATGAGTGTGGCTAGACATGCGGAACATACTGTCCTCGGCATGAGCACCTCGCGCATGATGGAACGACGATCCCCCGGATCCTGCGTGCTTGCTGGTGGCGACAACTGTCGTGAAGCGTAGGATCCTCCGAGCACATCGAGCCCCACTCCTTGCGAAGGGGCTCGGTGCCGCAGATTCTCTCGCCGGCTGAATTCTACGCCGGACCCGACGCGGAGGCAAGGCCCGGAGTGGATTCTGCGGATGCGGAGTGGATTCTGCGGAGTGGATTCTTCCCCTCTAGCCGCGTCCTCCGGGGGGCGCCGGCTCCTCCCCGCCAGCGCCGAAGGCCTTCATGGCGGCCGAGTAGGCCCGCAGCCGCTCATCGACCTTGGCGAAGAGGCTCCCTTTCGGATAGGCGCCGTCGGGCCCGCGCGTTCCGGCCTTCACCCCGGTTAACAGCTCCGCCCCTTCCTCCACCGTGCGCACCGCAAAGACGTGGAATCTCCCCGCGGCGATGGCATCGACGACCTCCTGGCGGAGCATCAGGTCGCGCATGTTGATCTCCGGGATCAGGACCCCCTGCCGTCCAGTCAGCCCGCGGGCCTTGCAGACCTCGTAGAAGCCCTCGATCTTCTCGTTCACGCCGCCGATCGGTTGGATCTCCCCATGCTGGTTCACGCTGCCGGTCACGGCCAGATCCTGTCGGAGCGGCACATCGGCGAGGCTGCTCAAGAGGGCGTAGATCTCCGTCGAGGAGGCGCTGTCGCCGTCGACCCCGCTGTAGGATTGCTCGAAGCAGAGCGAGGCGCTCATCGCGAGGGGCTTGTCCTGAGCGAAACGGTTGCGGAAGAACCCCTCCAGGATGAGGACGCCCTTGTTGTGGGACGGCCCCGAGAGATCCGCCTCGCGCTCGATGTTGATCACCCCTGCGCGTCCGACGCTGGTCTTCGCGGTGATCCGCGTGGGGCGACCGAACATGTAGTCTCCGAGGTCGATCACGGAGAGGCCGTTGATCTGTCCCACGCGCGCGCCGTCGGAATCGACGATCAGCGTCCCTTCCACAATCAGCTCCTGGATCTTGTCCTCGATCAGCCCCACGCGCTTGATCTTCTCCTCGATCGCCTTGCGGACGTGGGTCGCGTCGACGAGCTTCGAGCCCGCGCGCTTCGCCCAGTAGGAGGACTCGCGCACGAGATCGGCGATCTCGCTGAAGCGGGTTGAGAGCTTCGACTGCCTGCCGGCCAGACGCACCCCCTGCTCGAGGATCGCCGCCACCCCCGTGCGCTGGACCGGCAGAAGATCCTCCTCCGATTGGATCTTGCGGATGAACTTCGTGTAACGATCGATGTTCTCCGCGTCACGGCTCATGACGGAGTCGAAGTCCGCCTTGACCTTGAAGATCTTGCGGAAGTCGGGATCGTAGGCATAGAGGATCCGGTAGGCATAGGCATCTCCGATCACCACGACGCGGACGCGGACGGGGATCGGCTCCGGCTTCAGGGCGGAGGTCGTGAAGAGATAGAGGGGATCGTACCCCTGGATGTCGATCTGGCGATTCTTGAGCGTCCGCTTGAGGGCCGACCAGACGCCCGGCTCGCCGATGAAATCGTAGAGATTCAAGACGATGAATCCGCCGTTGGCCCTAAGGAGCGATCCCGCCTTGACGTGCGTGAAGTCGCTCCTCCAGTGGCCGGAGCGGTCGACCACCTTCTCGATCGTGCCGAAGAGGTTTCGATAGTTGGGGGAGGTCTCCACGATGACGGGCGAGCGGACGGTCGAGGAGTTGTCGACGAGGACGTTGACCTGGTACTGGAGGAAGCGCTCGGCGTCGACCTCCGGGTGCGCGGTCGGCTGCTCCTCTCCGTCGCGCTCGGTGAACTGGTCCATGTGGGAGAGGATCTGCTCCCGCACCCCGTCGAGATACTCGGTCACCTTGGGACTCTCGTACTCCCTCTTCAGGTCGTTCATGTAGTCGTCGACGACCGGACGGCCGAACTCCCTCTCGAGTTCCGCGAGCTCGCCCCGGAGGCCTCGCTTCAGGTCGCGCACCTGGTGGAAGGTCTCCTCCATGAGGCCTGTCAGCTCCTGGTACTTGGCCCTCAGCCGCTGGAACTCCTCCTTGGGGAACTTCCCGTCGCGGACCAGCGCCTCCAGCCGATCGATCTGCTGCGGCTCCCCGGCGATCAGGGGGGCGATCTCCGGCTTGGAGAATGGACCGAGCTGGACCTGGATCAAGGCGAAGCTCTCTTCCTTGATCCTCTCCTCGAACTTGCGGATGGCCTCCTTCTCGCTCTCCTTGTAGCGTTCGATGACCCCCTTGGTCCTCTCCTTGTACGCCTCGCTCTCGTAGATCTGCTGGATGCTCGTCTTCATGTGGACGATCAGGTCGCGCATGTCGTGGCGCAGCTTGCTCCCCTGCCCCGCGGGAAGGAGAATCGCCACCGGCATGTCCGGGTTCTTGAAGTTGTTGACATAGACGACGTCGGGAGGGGACTGGGCCGGGACGTCGAGCGTCTCCAGAAGCTGCTTGACCGAGGTCGTCCGGCCGGTACCGGGCTCGCCGCACACGAAGATGTTGTAACCTTTGCTTCGCACCTCGAGGCCGAGCATGATGGAGCCGACGGCCCGGTCCTGGCCGATGATCCCCTCGCAGCAAGGGATCTCGTCGCTTGTCTCGAAGGGGAGGCTCGCGGGATCGCAGTTCCAGCGCAGATCTCCGGGTGGGACGCGGCAGTCACGCAACTCGCTCATGGGTCATGCTCCCTTGGTTGGATCTTCGAGGTCGAGAGGGAACTCCCTCAGATTCGGATTCAAGCGCACCTTGCCGTCGGTCGAGCCGCTCCGCTCACCCACGATCAGGGCGCATGGGAGATGGAAGAGCCCGGCCGGGAATCTCCTCGGCCAAGAGCCGGGGATCACGACCACCCCCGGCGGCACCTCTCCCCGCCGGACGACAGGTTCGTCGCCACGCACGTCGACGATCGGCGTCGACGCGGTCAGGATCGTCCCGGCTCCCAGAACCGCGCGGGCGCGGACGATCACTCCCTCCACCACGACGCATCGCGATCCGAGGAAGACATCGTCCTCGATGATGACGGGGCGCTCCCCCACGGGCTCCAGGACGCCGCCGATCCCGACGCCGCCGGAGACGTGGACGTTGCGCCCGACCTGGGCGCAGCTTCCAACGGTCGCCCAGGTGTCGATCATCGTTCCCGAACCGACATGGGCGCCAACATTCACATAGCTCGGCATCGCCACGACGCCCGGCTCGAGGAAGGCTCCGTAGCGGATCATCCCGGGCGGCACCAGGCGGATCCCCTGCGCCTCGAGGCCGCGCTTGACGGGGACCTTGTCCCGATACTCGAACGGCCCCGCCAGCAGGGTCTGCGCGGGGGTCTGCCTGAAGTAGAGGAGGACGGCCATGCGGACCCAGGCATTGACGATCCAGCCGCCGGGCCCGGGCTCGGCGACGCGCGCCTCTCCCCGA
>VGJL01000209.1 GCA_016867495.1 Candidatus Eisenbacteria bacterium
CCGCCGATCCCCGCGACGAGGAAGAGAGAGAGGAGCGTCACCAAGACCCTCCGGCCGCGGCTCAAGCCTCGACCCGCGTTCCCCTCTCCCGCCACGCCTTCCTCCTTTCTCAACGCCTCCACGTCGGGGAGCCGTCCAACCGACGGCTTCGCCCTCGGGAGCCGTCCGGCCTCCACGACGCCGACCGTGATGTTGTCCGTGCTCCCTTTCGTGTAGGCGAGGCTAAGAAGATTGCGGAGCGCATCGGAGAGATCGCGGGTCCCCCGGAGATGCTGCACCAGCTCGTCCGGCGCGACGATCCCCTCGACGGGGTTCCCCGTGAGGCCGTCCGTGCAGGCCAGAACGAGTGAGTTCGGCGCGAGAGGAACTCTTCGAATATCCGGAGAGGGCTTCCCGCTCTCCCCGAGATGGCGCGTGAGCGCGGAGGCGAGAGTCCGGACGACCGGGTTCGTCGCCGCTTCGGACGCGGTGTAGAGGCCGCGGTCGATCGCGTCCTGCACGGCGCTGTGGTCGGTCGTGAGCGGCTCGATCCGTCCCTCGGCGAGAAGGTACGCGCGGCTGTCGCCGACGTGCGCGACGACCCACTCGTCTTCCGTGGCGAAGACGACGACGAGCGTCGTTCCCATCCCGCGGAGCGACGGATTCGCTTCGCTCTCCCGAAGAAGCGCTTCGTGCGCCTCTTCGAACGCGTCCCCCAGCCACGGCTCCAGCTCCTCGCGCCGCGGAGGCCGATCCCGGAGCCGATCGCGGAGGAGGAGGGCCGCGCGGCGGCTCGCATGCGCCCCGCCGAGCGCGCCCCCCATTCCGTCCGCGACGACGAGCGCGGCGTGCACGCATCCCTTCGCTGGAGAGAAAACCAGTCCCCAGCAAAAATCCTCGTTCTCCGGGCGACGCCCCTGCGTCGTCCGAAACTGAACCGTCCGCTTCACGGCCGCCTCATTACGGTCCGGATCATCGTCCGGAGCCGCCTACGCGATCTTCGGGCTCGCGCTCAGTCCTTGTGATAGACGAGCTCCACCGTCCCCATCCGGATCACGTCCCCTTCCTTGAGGACGCGCGGCTCGTCCGCCTTCATCGCCGCGCCGTTCAAGAGCGTGGCGTTCCGATCGGGATCCGCCGGATCCGGGATGTTGATGAACGTGTAGCCCTCGCTTCCGTACTTCAGCCTCGCCTGGCGGCTCGAGACAGTCGGATCGGAAAGCTGAATGTGGCGCGTCGGGTCCCCCTGAAGGCGGCCGAAGGTGTACTCGATCTGGTGATCGCTCACGCCGCGCGGACGGACGAGGCGGATCTCCTTGAGATCGACGCCGCCCTTCACCTCGAAGCGTCCGGGCATCACCTTCACGGTCCCCGCCTGGATCGCCTCCTGGGTCGGAACGGCGGCCGTGATCTTCTGGGTCTTGTCGGTCACCGTGACGATCCCGGCCCCGAAATCATCCGTGGCCGGCTCGCGGGAACTTCTCCGAAGAACGAGAACGAGCGCGGCCGCGACCACGACAACCGCCGCGATGAGACCGAAGAGGAGCCAGCGAGGCTTCGCCCCTTCTTCGGCCTCGGCGAGGAGCGAACGCGCGACGGAAAGTCCGGCCGGGGGACGGGTCATCGACTGCCCCAAGGTGATCGCTTGCTGCAAGAGCGGGATCGCGGCCTTGAACTTGCGGTTCGAGAGGAGCGACTGCGCCTGGCCGAGAAGGTTGTCGAACTCCGCCTGGCGCGGATCGATCGGAGGAATGACCTCGCCCCCGCCGCCCCCGCCGTCGCCGTGCTCGGCGCGTTCGAGCTCGACGAGGGTGAGCTGGCCGCTCTGCGCGTCCTGGTTCACGATGCCGGTCACGCGATAGCGCGCCTCGGTCGGCGGAAGTCCTTTGTCCGTGATGACCGTGATCCCGTCGCCCCAATCGTCGCGGAGCTCGTACGCCCACGTGTTCCCCGAGGGGTCGGGGCGCCACTTGTCTATCCGCCCATAGATCTCGACCTTCGTGTTCGCCCCGATCGTTCCCTGGCGAATCTGGACGATCACCCGCTCGATGTCCTGGGCGAGGGCTTCGCCCAATGCCCCGAGGAGCGTGCCCAGCACGAGCAACGCCGCAAGCCCGAGCACAGGAACGCCGCGCTTCCTCCCTGCGCTCCCACGACCGACATCGTTTCTCATCGCCTCTCCCTCCTCTCGTTTGTGTTTCTCGCGGCGGCGCGCTCGGAAACCCCGCCCGCCTCCCGGTGGAACCGCCTCACTCCGTGCATAAATCCCGCGGGCCTCGGCCGTCTCTCGGGCTTCGCCCTTCTCGCCGGCCTCGGCCTCGGAAAAAACCCCGCAAATCGTAAAATGGTAAAAGCGCAAAGCGTCATGGAACGTTCCTCGCGAGACGAAAACCGAGGTCGTAGCAGCGGTTGTCCGGCGTGCTGCCGTACCGATTCGCGGAGCGGCAGTTCCGGGCGACGTAGTTCCAGCTGCCACCCCGTTCCACGCGGTCGGAGCCGGAGCCGGGACCCGTCGGGTCCGTCACCGTACCGCCATACGATCCGTACCAGTCCCAACACCACTCCCACACGTTCCCGTGTATGTCGTACAGCCCCCACCCGTTCGGACTCTTCCCCCCCACATCGTGCGTCGTGCTCCCCGCGTTCCCGCAGTACCAACCCACCTGATTCAGGTTCGGATCGACAGGGTCACAATAGATATTCGTGATCCCCCCGTTGCAAAACGCCGTCTGGGTCCCCGCCCGGCACGCATACTCCCACTCCGCCTCCGTCAGCAAACGATACCCAGCCGCCGACTGGTTCCAACTCACCGTCGCAGATACGATGTGATTCCCCGAATAACTCGCCCCCGTAATCGTATAGGCAGGCGTGAGTCCCTCCGCCTGCGAACGCTTGTTGCAATACGACACCGCATCGTACCAAGTCACCCTCTCCACCGGACGACTCGAACCCCGAAAATCCGACTCGTTCCAACCCATCACCGACTCCCACTCCGACTGCGTCACCTCGTACTGCGAAACATAGAACGAGCGCGTCAGCGTCACCTGATGCTGCGTCTCGTCCGAATCCCGGCCCGGCTCCGAAGACGGACTCCCCATTGTGAACGTCGCAGGAGGAAATGCGTTGAGGAGAACGAATTCCTCGGGCACCCAACCGGGACACGGTTCCCCCGACGAGGAAATCGTCGCCCACGCGCCCGAAGAAGCCGCCGACTCCTCGCCGTCCCGGTCGGTCGCGCGGATGAGGTAGTCGTACTGATGTCCGCGTTTGACACGAACATCGACGAAGGAGGTCGTGCCTCCGCCGAGCGAGACCAGCTGGCGGAACGCCCCACCGGCGGTCGTGTCCCGGCGATACAACTGGTATCCCGCGACGTGCCCGCCGGGGACTCCGTTCCACGAGAGCGTGATTCGGCAATCCCCGGCCGAGGCGGTGAGGGCCAAATCGTGCACGCCCCCCGGGCCCTCCGGATCGAGCGGGTTGTCCCTCCCCTTCTTCTCGCAGGAGAGAAGGCCGACCGCGAAGACCGCGAGGAGCGCGGCGGCGAGGAAGAACCCGCTCCTTCGAACGAACCCCGCGGTTCTCTTGGCTTCACTCCGCGCGCGCATGACGCTCGCCTCCGAACGGGAACCGCATCCCCACGCGGAGCGTCCCGTCCGCATCCCGCTCGAACACACTGCTCAGCCCCTGTTCCCTCTTGAGATCGCTCAGGATCTCGTCCACGCTCGGGACCCCGCGAAGGATCTGGTAGAGTGTGAACGCGGCGAAGACACCCCCCGCGGCGTACCCCGCTTGGCTCAGCTTCTGCTTGCTCTCGTAGTCGGAGTACTCGGCGTCGATGTCGTCCGGACTCACCGCCTTCAAGTACGCGTCGTAGCTCTCGTCCGCCTGCGACTGCATCACAACCCCGGCCGCGATCCCGCCCGCGGCGCCGAGAACTCCGAGCGTGGTCCAGACCTTCTTCCCTCTCGACTTCGACGAGCGGATCGACTCGGCCCTCTCGCGAAGCTCCCGCTCGATGCGCGCCGCCGCGTGCTCCGGCGTCTCCCGCATCTCGATCGTGAGATCCGCGCGGCCGCGGTCGGCGACGAACACGGTCTCCGCGTCCGCCTCATATCCGTCGAGGAGAGCGCGCACCACGTACTTCCCCTCCGGGACGGTCCGCGAGACCGGAGAGGAGAAGGTCTCCGTCCCGATCCGCACGGAGGCCTCCGGCGGAACCGTCTTCACGTTCAGGAGCCCTTCCGCCCGCTCGAGACGGATGCTCCCGACCCGCGCGGGAGTCTCCCCTCGGGT
>VGJL01000210.1 GCA_016867495.1 Candidatus Eisenbacteria bacterium
ACCCACTGGATGCTGCTGTAGACCCCGTTCTCCGTCTGATTCGGGGTGCTGTCGGTCCACCACTCGATCGGCACGAAGCCGCGTCCGGGGAGATTCCATTGATGCTCGATCAGAAGGACGCTGCCGGCGGGGAACCACCCCGAAGAAGCGGCGTCGACGATGGCCCCGGGGACGTTCCACGAATAGGGATCGCTGGGGAGGGTCTTGTAGTAGGTGGCGCAGGTGAAGAAGGAGGCCCCGTGGCAGATGCCCTTCGTTCCCCAGCCGTTGTCGTGCGACTGCATGACGCCGAGGACGGCCGTCCCGTGATTCGGGTCGTTCTGCGGATCCTGAAAGTAGATGTGGATCTCGCTGCTCGCCCGATTCTCGTAGTGGAACCAGTTCCAGCTGTATTCCAGGTCGCACACGCCGATGCCGCTCCCGTCTCCTCCGGGCCGTGTCCACGCGTAGTCGGCGTCGATGCCGGCGGGGACGGCGGCGGCAGGCCGCAGGTAGCCCTGCTGCGGCCCATAGTCAGGCGGGGTCGGCAGAGCCATCGGTCTGGGGACGGGCCTCGCGACCTGGACCCCGGGCAGCGCCTCGAGCGACGCGCACAGGTCCCAGACATCGGCCCCGGTGCCGATGCGCACCCTGTACATGTTGTTCGGACTCTGGAGCTTCTTCCCGGTGTTGGCCTCGCCCTGGGCGGTGAGCTCGTCGATCGTCTCGACGGGAACCGAGCAGATCCGGGACCACTCGCGCCATGCGGCGCGAGAGAGAACCGCATCGACGCCCGAAACGGCGTCCGCTCCGGAGAGGTCCTTGAGCCCCCTGCCCTCAAGCCTCACGCGCGACTCCTTGACGAAGATCACTTCGATCTGGTCTTCCTCGCACGCGTAGCGGCCGGCGGGCGGCACAGCCGCTTCGCCACGGGCGGCGGACTGAGCGCTAAGACACCCCATGATGGCCGCGGCGATCACGATCATCGAGGAACGGAACGAGCTAGCCATGGCAGCCCTCCTTCCTTCACGAGCCCTCGGCGTTGACAATTATAGACCTCGGATGTGGCATCCGCCAACGCCGCGCTCGGGCCTTGCCATTCCCGGGAGGCCGCCGCGGCGGAGACCCTCTCCCCGGCCGGCGGCCTTCCTCCACTCCCCCTGTTTGCCGAGGGGAGGAGGGCTTACACGACGAGGAAGAGCGGCTGTGCGGAGCGCGCGCCGGGACGGCCGGGGCCGGGAGACCTCTCGATCCCGGCCGCGCCCCGCTCAGAAGAGGTAGGAGACCGAGTCGCTAACGAGGCTCGCCAGCGGCCCCCAGAAGATCCCCAGGAGGAGCGTCGGCCCGGCGAGCAGGACGAGCAGGACCGAATGCGACCGCGAGATCGAGATGGAAGGCATCGATGCGGGATCTGTCGATCCCTCGAGATACATCGCCTTCAAGACCCTGGCATAGTAGTAGAGGGCGAAGACGCTGTTCAGGATCCCGACGATCGCGAGCCAGTAGAGCCCGGAGTCGATCACGGCGGCGAAGAGGAAGAACTTCCCCACGAACCCGGCGAACGGAGGGATGCCGGTCAGGGAGAAGAGGAAGATCGCCATCGTCACGGCGAGCAGCGGAGCGCGCCGGCCGAGCCCCCTGTAGTTCTCGATCCGCTCCTCGTCCGCCACCTTCTCCCGGAGGGCGAGGACGACGGCGAAGGCCCCGAGGTTCATGAACAGGTAGACGGCCAGGTAGAAGAGCACGCCGAAGAACCCCCGCTCGCTCGTGGTCCCGCTCAGGCGATCGACGCTGGCCAGCCCCATCAGGAGGTATCCGGCGTGCGCGATCGACGAGTAGGCGAGCATCCGCTTGATGTTCGACTGCTGGATGGCGATCACGTTCCCCAAGGTCATCGTGAGCGCCGAGACGACCGCCAGCACCATCGGCCAGTCGACCGCTCCCAGGACGGGGCTCATGTTGACGCCGAAGACATGGTAGGTGAACCGGCAGAGCATGGCGAATCCGGCGGCCTTGGGCGCGACCGACAGGAACGCGGTGACCGGAGTCGCCGCCCCCTCATAGACGTCGGGGCACCAGAAGTGGAACGGGACGGCGGCGATCTTGTAGCCGATTCCGGCGAGCACGAGGAAGCTCGACACCAGGATCGCAGGCTCGGCCCCGGCGCGGGTGGCGAGGACCTGGCCCACCTTGAGGAGGTTCATCTCGCCGGTCAGGCCGTAGAGGATCGACAGGCCGAAGATCATGGCTCCCGACGATACCGATCCGTAGAGGACATACTTCAGGCTCGCCTCGCTCGCGCGCCGGTCCTCCTTGACGTAGCCGACCAGCACATAGGAGAGGTAACTGACGAACTCGAGCGACAGGTAGAGCATCAGGAGATGGGCGCTGCCCGCCATCAGGAAGAGGCCCGCAGCCACCGCCAGGAGCAGCGCGTAGAACTCCCCCATCCTGCGGCGGCCGAAGTCGCGCGAACGCATCGCGAGCACGACGACGAAGATCGTCGCGACGAGGAACAGGAGCTTGAAGTAGCTCCCGAGCGGGTCGAAGGCTGCCGCGCCGCGGAAGAGGAGCAGACCCTTCGCGTCGCCCGGGAGAGATCCCCCCATGGAGGAGATCGTCGCCACCAGGGCAGCCAGGAGCCCCAGGAGGACGGTCCAGGCCGCGCGCAGCGACCCCGGCCGGTCCGTCGACAGATCCGCAAGGATCGCGAGAGTGAAGGCGACGAAGAGGACGATCTCGGGCACGAACCATCGCACGCTGGCGACGGTGTCGAGGACGCGGTAGGAGCCGATCCAGTCGGTCATCGCCCGGTCCCCCTACGACCTCTGAACCATCGCGATGACCCAGCCGAGGGAGCGGTTCATCAGGTCCAGCACGGGCATGGGGAAGATTCCCAGGAAGATCACGATGGCCGCGAGAGGAATCAGGGTGAACAGCTCGCGGCCGTTCATGTCCTGCAGCGTCTTGTACTTCTCGTTCAGCGTCCCGAGGAACATCCTCTGGAGGGTCCAGAGCCAGTAGGCCGCCGTGATGACGATCCCGATCACCGCGATGATCGTCAGGGTCTTGAAGACGGGGAAGGCCCCGAGCAAGACCAGGGCCTCGCTGATGAAGCTCGACATCCCGGGCAGGCCCAGGGAGGCGAAGAAGGCGATCATCACGATCGCCGTGTAGACCGGCATCTGGTGCGCGAGGCCGCCGAAGCCTTCGATGTCCCTGTGATGCGCCCGATCGTAGATCACGCCGACCAAGAGGAAGAGCATGGCCGTCGTCGTGCCGTGGTTGAACATCTGGAACAGCGAGCCCGTCATCCCGGCCGTCGTGAAGGCGGCCATGCCCAGCAGGCAGTATCCCATGTGGCTGATCGAGGAGTAGGCCACGAGCTTCTTCAGGTCCTTCTGCGCCATCGCGCAGAGCGCCCCATAGATGATGTTGATCACCCCCAGGACCGCCATCGGCACGGCGAAGTACTGCGTCGCCATGGGCAGGATCGGGTAGCTCACCCTGAAGATTCCGTAGGTGCCCATCTTGAGAAGCACTCCGGCGAGGATCACCGAGATCGCCGTGGGGGCCTCGACGTGGGCGTCAGGAAGCCAAGTATGGAACGGGAAGACCGGGATCTTGATCGCGAAGGCGATGAAGAGCCCGGCGAAGACGATCAGCTGGAAGGAACGCCCGTAGAGGCTCGTATCGGCCCAGAGCCGCGTCATGTCGAAGGTGTGCGGATCCTGGTGCAGGTAGAGGGCCAGCATGCAGAGCAGCATCAGGACGCTGCCGATCAGGGTGTAGAGGAAGAACTTGATCGCGGCGTACTCCCGCCTCGGCCCGCCCCAGATTCCGATCAGGAAGTACATCGGCAGGAGCATCACCTCCCAGAAGACGAAGAAGAGGAAGAAATCGAGCGCGCAGAAGACGCCGAGCATCCCTGTCTCGAGCAGGAGGAAGAGGGCGTAGTAGCCCTTCACCATCCGATTGATGCCCCAGGAGGCGAACATGCAGATGAACGAGAGAAGCGCCGTCAGGATGATCATCGGCGCGCTGATCCCGTCCACCGCCACGAAGTACTCGATGTTGAACCTCGGGATCCAGTCGACCCGCTCCACGAACTGGAGCGCGGTGGTCGCCTTGTCGAAGTTGCCGAAGAGCCAGATCGAGAGCGCCAGCGGCACCGCGGAGGCGGCGGCTGAAGTCCAGCGGATCCAGTTGTGTCGGTCCCGTGGAAGGAAGAGCACGACCACCATCCCGATGAGCGGGAAGAACGTGATCCAGGAGAGCAGGTGTGACGTCATCAT
>VGJL01000211.1 GCA_016867495.1 Candidatus Eisenbacteria bacterium
GCCGCGCCGGTAGGCCGTCGCGATCTTGAGCGAGCGGAATCCCCGCAGGACATCGAGCTTCGTCAGGCAGACCTCCTGGATCCCGTTGACGCGGACGGCGTGACGAAGAAGGACGAGGTCCAGCCAGCCGCAGCGGCGCGGCCTGCCTGTCGTCGCGCCGAACTCCCCCGCCTGGCGGCGGAAGCGATCGGCCAGCGCGGGCGCGAACTCCGTCGGCATCGGCCCGTTGCCGACGCGCGTCGTGTAGGCCTTCGCAATCCCGATCACCTTGGTGAGCTGCCTCGGCGCGAGCCCCAGGCCGGTCGCCGCCCCGCCTGCGGTCGTCGGCGCGGAGGTCACGAAGGGATAGGTCCCGAGGTCGATGTCCAGGAAGGTCCCCTGGCTCCCCTCGCAGAGAACCCGCTCGCCGCGATCCAAGGCGTCCTGAAGGAGCGTGACGGTGTCGGCGATCATCGGCTCGAGAAAGGCCGCCACCGAGGAGAAGTGCCGGCTCCAGGTTTCCCGCGCCTCCTGCCTCGATTGCGGCATCGGGCGGCCGTAGGCCGCGTGCAGCGTCTCGACCCTCGCCAGCTCGCCGTCGAGGCGCTCCCGCAGCCATCGGCGGTCGAGCAGCTCGAGCAGCCGGATCCCGTTGCGCCCCATCTTGTCCTGGTAGGCGGGGCCGATCCCGCGGCGGGTGGTCCCGACGCGAACGTCCTGCCGCTGCAGCTCCTCGACCCAGCGATGGTAGGGGAAGATGATGTGGGCGGCCCCCGAGAGGAACACCCTCCCGAGCACGCCCACGCCCCGCTTCTCGAGCGAGTTGATCTCCTCGAGAAGATGATCGATGTCGAGGACGACGCCGTTGCCGATGACGCATCGGATCCCCGGCCGCAGGATCCCCGAGGGAATCAGGTGCAGGACGAAGATCTCCCCCCCGAGCTTCACGGTATGTCCCGCGTTCGGGCCGCCGGAGTAGCGGGCGACCCAGTCCATGCGCCCCGAGAGGTAGTCGACGATCTTCCCCTTCCCCTCGTCGCCCCATTGGCAACCGACGATGACCGTGGCAGGCATCGATTCTCCCCTCTCTATTCGCCCCTCTCGACGGAAGGCAACGGCCGCAATGATGCGCTCTGGGGAGGCGGAACCGCAAGGGCCGGTTTGGCCCTGCGGTTTGGCCCTGCGGTTCGGTCCTCATTACGCAGTGGTCGTCTGCCGCGCCTCGGGATCCCGTCCCCGCAGCCCGAGGTCAGGGCGGCCGCGCCGTTTCGGCGCATGCAGAAACGGCGCAAGAGCAGTCGGGCGAAGGGGACAGGTCCCGAGGTATGAGAAACCGCAGCGGCGGTGGCGGGCCGAGGGGCCTAGGCTTCCTTCTTCCGAGGCCGCTCCTTCAAGGTCACGATGGGGGCCTGCCCCTGCGTGATGACCTCCTCGGTGATCAGGCAGACCTCGACATCCCGCTTCGAGGGAAGGTCGTACATGATGTTGAGCATGGCGTCCTCGAGGACGGCCCTCAGGCCGCGGGCCCCCGTCTGGCGCTTCTGGGCGATCCGCACGATCGCGCGCAAGGCCTCGGGAGCGAACTCGAGGCGGACCCCCTCCATGTCGAAGAACTTCTGATACTGCTTCACGATCGCGTTCTTCGGCTGGGTGAGGATCGAGAGCAGGGCCTCCTCGCTCAGGTCCTCCAGCGTGGCGACGATCGGCAGCCGCCCCACCAGCTCGGGGATGAGGCCGTACTTCAACAGGTCTTCCGGCTCGATCTTGGAGTAGAGCTCGCTGATCGACTGCTGGGTGCGCGACTTGTGGTCGGCGCCGAAGCCGATCTGCTTCACGCCGATCCGGCTGGCGACGATCTTGTCGATCCCGTCGAAGGCGCCGCCGCAGATGAAGAGGATCTCCTTGGAGTTGACCTCGATGTACTTCTGCTGCGGATGCTTGCGCCCCCCCTGCGGCGGGACGTTGGCCACCGTCCCTTCCAGGATCTTGAGCAGGGCTTGCTGGACTCCCTCGCCCGAGACGTCGCGCGTGATCGACGGGTTCTCGCTCTTGCGGGCGATCTTGTCGATCTCGTCGACATAGACGATCCCGTGCTCGGCCGCGACCAGGTTGAAGTCGGCGGCCTGAAGGAGCCGGACCAGGATGTTCTCGACATCCTCCCCCACGTAGCCGGCCTCGGTGAGGCAGGTCGCGTCGATCATGGCGAAGGGGACCTTCAGGAACTTGGAGAGGGTGCGGGCGAGGAGCGTCTTGCCCGTGCCGGTCGGCCCCATCAGGAGGATGTTCCCCTTCTCGAGCTCGACATCGTCGAGGGCGGAGGGCTGGTTGATCCGCTTGTAGTGGTTGTAGACGGCCACCGAGAGGATCTTCTTGGCCCTCTCCTGGCCGATCACATACTCGTCGAGGACCTTCTTGATCTCGGCGGGCTTCGGCAGGCTCTCGCGGCTCACCGGGACGCTCTGCTCGACCTCCCCATCGAGGATGTCGCTGCAGAGCCGCACGCACTCGCTGCAGATGTAGACGGAAGGTCCGCTCACGAGGCGCGCGACCTCCTCCTGCCCCCTTCCGCAGAAAGAGCATCGTATCGGATGCGGTGAACTCATGCGTTTCTTCATCCCAGGCTCCCGGCGCGGGGATCCTCCCCGTCCTGTCCGGCCCTACTGCGGCTCCGCCCGCATGCCCTCCGGCCGCGGTCCGCTGCAATCCCCGTCCAGACTATACCTTATCGCCCGGCGCCGCCCCCAGCGCCCCACCCTACTCTTATCGCCCTCCGGTCACTTCTTCTTTACGATCACCTGATCGACGATCCCGTACTCCCGCGCTTCCTCCGCGGACATGAAGAAGTTCCGGTCGGTGTCGCGGCGGATCTTCTCGATCGGCTGCTCCGTGTGACCGGCCAGGATCTGATTGAGCTGCTCGCGCAGCTTCAGGATCTCGGTCGTGAAGATCTGCATATCGACGGCCTGTCCCCTGCTGCTGCCCATCGGCTGGTGGATCATGATGCGCGAGTGGGGCAGGGCCGAGCGCTTCCCCTTGGCCCCGGCGGCGAGCAGGAGAGCCCCCATGCTCGAAGCCTGGCCCATGCAGATCGTCGACACATCGGGCCTGATGAACTGCATCGTGTCGTAGATCGCGAGCCCCGCCGCGACGATCCCGCCCGGCGAGTGGATGTAGAGATGGATGTCCCGGTCGGGATCCTCCGCCTCCAGGAAGAGGAGCTGCGCGATCACGAGGTTCGCGACCACATCGTCGATCACCGTTCCGACGAAGATGATCCGATCCCTCAGGAGCCTCGAGAAAATGTCATAGGCCCGCTCTCCCCTGCTCGACTGCTCAACGACGATCGGTACTAGCGACATCCGCCCTTCCTTCCGTTGTCCTCTGACCTTCGAGAAGCCCGCCCGTTCTAGTTCGTCACGCGGGGTCTGCGCACCCGCGTCACCTGGGCCGCTGTCGTCAGGAAGTCGAGGATCTTGCGCTCCTGCATCGACTCCCGCATCCTGCGCAGCTCGTCCGCCTCCTCCATCTTCTTGCGAATCACCTCGACCTCGACCCCTTCTTCCTCGGCCATCGTGTCGAGCTGGGCGTCCACCTCCTCCTGCGTCAGATGGAGGCCCTCCTGTCGCGTGAGGCTCTCGAAGAGGAGATCGCGTCCGTGCATCCGCTCGATGATCGGGCGGTAGACATGGCGCAGCTCCTCCTCGTCCATCCGCCCCTTCTCCTCCTTCGCCTTCTCGGCGATCCGATGGAGGCTGTATTCGATCATCGGCTCCGGGACCCGGATCTCATTGGCCCGCAGGAGCCGGTCGACCATCTCGGACTCGAGCCTCTCCATGCTCTGCATCAGCTCCTCCGATTCGAGCCGAAAGCGGAGCTTCCCCCTCAGTCCATCCAGGTCGAGGCTCGGGTCGATCCCCTTCGCGAAATTGTCGTCCAGCTCGGGCAACTTCTTTTCCTGGATTTCCTGGGCGACGAGCCGGAACCTCCTCATCTTGCCGGCCAGATCCTTGTCCCGGAAGTCGTCCGGGTAGGTCACCTCGACCTGCCGGGCCTCGGCCCGGGAGATCCCGGACACGGCTTCCTTGAACTCGGGCAGGAGCGTCGGGCTGCCGACCTCCAGCCTCACCTCCTCGCGCTTGCCCCCGGGGAGCTTCTTGCCGTGGACATCGATCGGCTCGAGCGTCGCCCGCACGACATCGCCGTCGGCGGCCGGACGGTCGATGGTCTCGAGGACGGCCCGGTTGCGCCTCATCGTCTCGAGGGCCTCGGCGATCATCT
>VGJL01000212.1 GCA_016867495.1 Candidatus Eisenbacteria bacterium
GACGTTCTTCGTCCTTCCCGTTCTGTTCTTACTCGGCTTGGCGCTCATCCCGATCGGATCGTGGCGCTATCGGCGGCGTGTGGCGCGCGGCAAGGAGGGAGCTCCTCTGTTCCCGAGCTACGACCTGAATCTGCCCAGCGTCCGGACGCGCCTCATGCTGCTCGGCGTTCTCACGCTCACGAACATGGTGGTTCTGGGCGTCGCATCGTACAAAGGGATCGAGCACATGGACTCGGTCGAGTTCTGCGGCGCGACCTGCCACCCTGTGATGAAGCCGGAGTACACGGTCTATCAGGGCTCGCCGCACGCCCGCGTCCGCTGCGTCGACTGCCACATCGGGCCCGGGGCTTCGTGGTTCGTGCAGAGCAAGCTCTCGGGAAGCCGCCAGGTGCTGGTCCAGCTGGCGGGAACCTGGCCGCGGCCCGTCGAGACCCCCGTCGAGAACCTCCGTCCCTCCCGTGAGACCTGCGAGCAGTGTCACTGGCCCGAGAAGTTCCATGGCGATCGGCTCTTCGTGCGCACGCACTTTCAGGAGGACGAGGCGAACACCGCGCTGCAGACGGTGATGCTTCTGAAAGTGGGCGGCGGCCAACCGGAGTCGGGTTTCGCGCGCGGCATCCACTGGCATGTCCAGAACGCGGTCTACTACCGTTCGGACCCGGAGCGGGAGCACATCCCCTGGGTGCGCGTCGAGCGGCTCGATGGGAGCGTGACGGAGTTCACGCAGGGCGAGATTCCCGACAGTATCGCCTCGCGCCCTCCGCGCAGGATGGACTGCGTCGACTGCCACAACCGCCCGACGCACATCTTTCGGATGCCGGCGCGCGCGCTCGACGAAGCGATGGGGGCCGGCGTGTTGCCGCGCGATCTACCCTACCTGCGGCGGGAGGGGCACGCGGCTCTGACGGCCGACTATGCGGATGAGGATGCGGCGCGGGAGGGGATTGAGCGGCGCATCAGGGGTTTCTATCAGAGCGAGTACCCCGACCTGGCCGCCTCCGGAGACGGGCGCGTCGAGGCAGCCATCCGCGGAGTGCAAGCGATCTGGTCCCGCTATGTCTTTCCGGAGATGAAGGTCGGCTGGGGGACCTATCCCGATCACATCGGGCACCAGGACTTCGTGGGTTGTTTCCGATGCCACGACGACGCGCACGTCTCAAACGACGGCACGGTCATCTCCCAGGATTGCGCAACATGCCACATCCTCCTCGCCGTGGAGGAGGAGACGCCGGCGGTCCTGCAGACGCTCTTTCCCGGGGAGTAGCCGCAGGCGGCAGAAGCGCGGGAGGCGAAAGTGCGGGGTCGAAGCATGAGACGGGCGACGGCGGTCATGATCCTCTCAGGCGCGTTGCTTGGGGGCGCGGGGGCGCGAGGACTCGCTCAAGCGCCGAGCGACGATGACTGCCTCGGCTGCCACGATCCCAGCGCGGGACCCTGGGGGAGCATCGTCGACAGCCTTGCCGCCGGCGCGCACGCCGGCTTCGGGTGCGTCGACTGCCACACGGGCATCACGGAGATCCCGCACGCGGAGGAGCTGCCGCAGCCGGAGTGCGGCTCCTGCCATGGCGATGTCACGGAGATGTACCGCCAGCATGGCAAGGGACGGGTGGGGGAGTCCGAGCACATCCCCGACTGCGCCGACTGCCACGGCGCGCACCGCATCCTGTCGGCGCGGGACAGGGCTTCATCGGTCAATGCGATGAATCTCCCGGCGACCTGTGGTCGCTGCCATGAAGACTCGACGCTGATCGCCAATCTGCGCATCAAGTTCAAGCACCCCATCCGTGTCTACACCGGGAGCATCCACGGCAAGGCGACGGCGGGGGGAGTCCACCAGGCCGCGAGCTGCAACGACTGCCACGCGACCGATGCCGACGCCCACATGATCCTGCCGCCCGGGGACTCCCGCTCCACCATCAACCACTTCAACATCCCGCGCACTTGCGGGCGCTGCCACACGAACATCGAGCAGGACTTCTGGGAGGGGATCCACGGGGAGTTGACAGCGGACGGCCAGACCGACGCTCCCACCTGCACCCATTGCCACGGGGAGCATGGCATCCTGGCCGTCGCAGATCCCCGCTCGCCGGTCAGCCCCTATCGGCTCGCGGAGGCGACCTGCTCGCCCTGCCATGAGTCGGCGGCGCTCAACGAGAAGTACGACCTCCCAACAGGGCGGCTCCAGTCGTTCATCGACTCCTATCACGGGCTGAAGAGCCAGGCCGGTGACAAGATGGTGGCCAACTGCGCCTCCTGTCACGGCGCCCACAGGATCCTGCCCTCCAGCGATCCGACCTCCTCGATCAATCCCGGGAATCTCGTGACGACTTGCGGAGGTTGCCATCCCAACATCTCCTCGAGCATCGCGACGATTCCGATACACGCGCGGACGGGCGGCCTCTATAGCGGCTGGCCGCGCTTCTTCCAGATCCTCTACACGGTCATGATCGCCGGGATCATCGGCGCGATGGTGCTCCACTGGCTCATCGACCTGTTCCGCCAGATCAGGAACGTGATGCGCGAGAAGCAGGTCAGAAGGATGGAGTCGGACGAGGTCATCCAGCACGCCTTGCTGGCGGTCGCCTTCACGGTCCTGGTCGTCACCGGATTCTCGCTACGGTTCCATGACGCCTGGTGGAGCACGATGCTCTTCGGGCGGGAGGGCGGCTACTCCCTGCGGGGCGTGATCCATCGCGGGGCCGGGATCGCCCTGCTCTTCGGCTCGATCTGGCACGTGCTGTTCCTCCTCACCCAGAGGGGACGCGCGTTCCTGCGCGACATGTGGCCTCGCAAGGCCGACTTCCAGGACTTCTACCGGATGATCCGCTACAACCTTGGCCGGAGCGAGCGGCATCCCGTCATGGGCCGGTTCACCTATGTCGAGAAGGCCGAGTACTGGGCCCTTGTGTGGGGCACGGCCGTGATGGGGATCACCGGCCTGTTCCTCTGGTTCGACAACGCCGCGGCGAGGATCTTCTCGAAGGGGCTCCTCGAGGTGCTCCTCGTGATCCACTACTACGAGGCGTGGCTCGCTTTCCTGGCGATCCTGATCTGGCACATGTACGCGACCGTCTTCAGCCCGCGCGTCTACCCGATGAACCCCTCCTGGCTGACCGGCTTCATGCCCGAGAGGATGTTCAAGGCCGAGCACGAGGCCGCGCACGCGGCGTCGAATGTGGAGGAACGCGAGTGGAGGCGGGCGCACGAGTCCGAGGAGAAGCCGGACTAGGGACCTCCGGGATCGACCCCACCGAGTCTGGCCAGCCGGGCGAGACGCTCGGGCTCCGACGCCGAGAGGCCGGGGTCCTTCGATAGAACTTCGTACGCCTTCGCGAACCACCGCTGCGCCTCACGTTCGCAGCCGAGCGTCGCGAAGCACTCGCCAAGCTCCTCGTACACGAAGCCGTCCGGCTCCCCGTCCGCCTCGCCTTCCCGCGCCAGCCGGAGCTGGATCTCGAGCCCCTCTTCGGAGCGTCCGAGCGACCGCAGGACCCGGGCGACCGACCACTCGGCGATCCGGATCTCGAGCGGCTGCCCCTGCTCCTTGCGCCACTCCAGGGCCTTCCGGAACAGGCGGAGCGCCTCCTCGTGGTCTCCCTTGTCGTGATGGGTCCAGCCGAGATTGTTGTAGAGGGAGCCGAGCCAGCGTCTGGCCCGCACGTCCTCGGACTTCTCGGCGAGATCGAGGGCGCGCCTGTTCCATGCCAGGGCGGTGTCGGGCGGGGTCACGATCGCGACCATGTGGGCGGCGTCGATCGCGAGGTTGCCGAGTCCCGAGCGGCGGGGCAGCGTCCACGCCTCGCGGAAGAAGGGATCGGCCTCGGATGGCTTCCCCTCGGAGTTTCGCACGCGCCCGCGTTCCAGGAGGTAGCGCACGCCGAGCTTGGGGCGGTCGTCCCGGAGGAATGGCTTCACCTGATCCAGCGTGCCGTCCGCCTCCTGGAATCGGCGCTGCAGTCCTTGCGCGCGCCAGAGCGCGATCACTGGAGCAACTCGAACCTGCCCTGGAAGAAACGAAGCTTCGCGGGCTCGTAGGCGAACTTGAGCCCCTTGATCTCTTTCCTGCGATCATAGACCCTCTTGACTCCCTCGGCGACCGCGGCCATGTGATCGTTCGTGTAGACCCGGCGCGGAATCGTCAGGCGCACGAGCTCCAGCGCGGGCCGGTAGTTCTCTCCCGTCTCGGGATTGCGGCCCTTGGAGACGTTCCCGCGCTCCATGGCGCGGACGCCGGTCTCGACGAAGATCTCCGCGG
>VGJL01000213.1 GCA_016867495.1 Candidatus Eisenbacteria bacterium
TTCGACGGAGGTAGGCGATGGAGTGAAACGAGTTCGACCAGATGACGAACAGGGCGATCAGGATGAGGGTCCACAGGAACTGATGGCGGCCATGGCTGTCGGCCGGGGGGGCGACTCCGTAGCCGGTCGCGAGATCCCCGGTTCCGCTCTCTACGCGCGTCGCTCCCGTCTTCGTCGCCCTCCCGTGCCGGCACGGATCCATCGACCCATGACCTGGTCCGCCGGCCAGCGCGACGCTAGCAGGATGACGGCCGCCTCCGCAACGGGAAGCGTCGTCATCGGCTCGCCCGCGCGACATTCTACGACGGGATCTTCGGCAGTCCTTCGATCTCCTTCATCGCCCGCTCGATCTCCTCGCCAGGCAGCTCGAGGTCCTCAAGTGTCGCCCCGAGGAATGCGTCATAGGCGGCCATGTCGAAGTGGCCGTGCCCCGAGAGGTTGAAGAGGATCGTCTCGGCGCGCCCCTCGCGCCGGCAGCGTTCCGCCTCGACGAGCGCCGCCTTGATCGCGTGCGTCGACTCGGGGGCGGGGATGATCCCCTCGGTCCGCGCGAAAAGGACGCCGGCCTCGAAGCACTCCCGCTGCCTGTAAGCCACGGCCTCGATGAGGTCGCTCGCGGCGAGCTGGCTCACGAGCGGAGCCATGCCGTGATACCGGAGGCCGCCCGCGTGGATCGAAGGGGGCATGAAGGTGTGGCCAAGGGTGTACATCGGCAGCAACGGCGTCGTCTGAGCCGCGTCGCCGAAGTCGTAGCGGAATGAGCCCCGGGTCAGGCTCGGGCATGCCGCGGGCTCCGCGGCGATGACCTTCAGCCTCCGCCCCGCGATCTTGTCGGCGAGGAAGGGGAAGGCGATTCCCGCGAAGTTGCTTCCGCCCCCGGCGCACCCGCAGACGACATCCGGGTAGGCATTGACTTTCTCGAGCGCGGCCTTCGCCTCGAGGCCGATCACCGTCTGGTGCGTCAGCACGTGATTGAGGACCGACCCGAGCGAGTACTTCGTGTCCTCCCTCAAGGCGGCGTCCTCCATCGCTTCGCTGATTGCGATCCCGAGGCTCCCCGGGTTCCTGGGATTGCCGGCGAGGAACTTCCGTCCGGCGTTCGTATCCTCCGAAGGGCTCGGAACCACCTGTGCCCCCCAGGTCTGCATCATCGAACGGCGGTACGGCTTCTGCTCGTAGGAGACGCGCACCATGTAGACCTTGCACTCGAGGCCGAACTTCTGGCAGGCGAAGGACAGGGCGGAGCCCCACTGACCCGCGCCGGTCTCCGTCGTGAGCCGCTTCACCCCCTGTCGCGCGTTGTAGTACGCCTGCGCGACGGCGGTGTTGGGCTTGTGGCTGCCCGCCGGACTCACTCCCTCGTGCTTGAAGAAGATCCGGGCGGGGGTCCCGACCGCCCTCTCCAGATTCCTGGCGCGAAAGAGCGGGGTCGGGCGCCAGAGCCGGTAGACCTCGAGAACCTCCTCCGGGATGGGGATCCAGCGATCCCCGGACACTTCCTGGAGGATCAGGTCCATCGGAAAGAGAGGAGCCAGCGCATCGGGCCCGATCGGTTCTCCCGTGGCCGGATGCAACGGCGGGGGCGGCTTGACCGGGAGGTCCGGCGCGATGTTGTACCACTGCCGCGGCATTTCTGTCTGATTCAGGTCGATGCGATTCTCGGACACGGGCGACTCCTTTCCACTGCGGCCGCACGATCAGGGATGGGGGCAGGGCCCTGCAAGGACCCTCGATGATAAGAGATCGGCAGGCGGGTGAGGGGACTTTCGCGGTAGACGGCTCCCGATTCGCGGACTTATGGGGACGGTCGACTCGCGGCGTCGTCGCGGAGCACCCTCACGGTCATCGCCTCGCCGACCCCCTCGTGCCAGGCGATCCAGACCGTTCCGTCCGGCCCGGTCGCGATCGCCGGCGCCCGGGCTACGACGTCCTCTTCGGAAACCTGCACAGGGCGCGACCACTGCTCGCCCGCCAGGCGGGTGCGGTAGATTCCCCAGCGATCCGACTCGTCGCGGCGGCCGCTCCAGGCCACCCAGATGTCGCCTCGAGGATCTCCGGAGGCGCGCGGGGTCTGGTTGAAACGAGTCCCGAGCCCTTGGCGCAGATCGGTGGGGATGCACCAGTGGCCGGTCGCCGGATCGAGGAACGATGCATGGATCCGCTGCGCCTCTCCCGTGAGCAGCTCCCATCCGAACGACTCCCAGACGACCCATCTTCTGCCCGCCCCGTCCGCCGCGATCGATGGATAGCCGCCGTTCTCATTTCGCTCGATCGGGCCTACCAGTCGGACCACAGACGTGGCCTCATGGATCAAGTCGCCCGAGCAGACGCCGAGCGTCGACGGGTAGTGCTGGTTCCAGGCTCCCCAGAGCCGGCCCGCCTCGTCGTAGGTCAGCGAGGGGTACCAGGCATTCGTGTACTCGATCTCCGACGTCTTGATTGCCGCCTCCTCCAGGTCCATGAGGGCGCCGCCAACGATCTCTCGGTATTGGAGGAAACGCTGATTCGCCCTCCATTCGCTCCAGGCTACGGCGACGCGGCCGTCGCCGCGGCAGGCCGCAGCCGGCGTCACCGCGTCAAACGGGGCGAGGTCGCTCATGAGGACCGGGTCGGATAGAGCGGAGTCGGTCATGCGCCGGCCGTAGAGTCTGTAGAAGCCGTCGCGATCGTTCAGATAGAAGATCCAGACGGAGCCCCCGGCGGCGGCGACGACGGGAGAGAAGCTGTCGGAGGCGTCCGACTCGATCGCCATGGCCCGTGCGTCGCGATCGCCGCCGATCACGGCGAGGTGGATGTCCCCGCGTTCCTCCCATGCGCACCAGCACTGGCCATCTCGGCCGACGCTGAGGGCGGGGAAGCGGCAGCCGGAGCTTCCCAGAGTCCACGTCCGACCAAGGGCCGTTTCGCGACCCGCTCGGATCGAGGATTCCTCCTTGGGTGGGCGGGGCTTGGTTTCAGGCAGCGCCGCGGGCGCGGGGCAGATCCCCCCCTCGCAGTAGGAGGCGATCTCCGGCCCACGAATTGCCAGGGATTCGGCGAATGCCCACCGAGATCCGTCCCGCTCATCTCCCGCGCCCGATCTCGGACCGTCCTCCTTTCGGAAGTATCCGTGCAGCAGCAGCCCTCGTCCCCTCTCGCCCGCCCCCCATACCGCGTAATCGGTGGCGTTCGTGCCAGGCGGCGCGTGCGCTCCCTCGAGCAAGAGATCGAGCACGAGGTAGCGCTGCGGGTTGTGGGGATTTGGGAAGCAGGCGCGAAGTGCGACATCCGATCTCAGAAACCGGTAGGGGCCGATGATCGCCGACGACTGATCGAACTGGATCGGGGCGTCACGGCCGGCAAGCTCGGAGAAGCGAAAGGCGGTCGCCGTGCCTCGATAGTAGAGATTCAGCTTCAAGTCGGTCTCCGAGAGATCGGATTCGTGCTTCACCGAACCGGCGGCGCCCATCATCCGACCGTCCGCGTCGGCGAACTTGAGCCACGTCTCGCGGTCTCCGTCCGGCACGACCACGACGGCCAGTCCGCTCTTGTTCTCAAACACGAAGCGTGTGGCCATATGGTACGGGGACGTAAGGATGACAGCCGAATCCTGCCCCGGCCAGAACTTCCCGCAAAGGGCATGGAAGTTCTCCTCGTACGGGCTCAGAACTTCTGCCGACTCCCGTAATCCGGATCTGAAGGCCATCAGCATCGGGAAGCCGTTTCCGTGGAGCTTGTGGTACTCCGGAGGGAAGGTGATCACCGCTGTGCCGGGGTCTCGGTAGTGTTTCAGATAGGAGTAGACGTCGAGCTGCGGGCTGAAGAGGCTCTGGTAGAGGTTCGACCCGTTGGAGCGCGCGTTGCGCTCCAGGTAGTTGCGATGCACGAACTCGCCGTCGAAGAGGCAGTAGCCGCAATTCGAGGGAGAGAACGGTTGTACAAGAAGCAAGTCTTGGTCGAAGGAGGCGAGGTCGATGGCTTCGCCCCACAGACCCTCCGCCGGTGGAACTTGCCCCGCGCGATCCCGGTCACAACCGGGAAGCGCACCGAGGAGCGCCGCGAGGACGGCGATCGGAGCCAGGCTGGTCGCTCTCATGGATCGAGACTACCATGGCCGGGACCGCTCGCCCATGGAGGTGCCGCAGCGGACGCTGTCTCTGCGCGATCTTCTCTTCTCAGGGGCAGGTGAATCCGTCTAGACTGTCGGGGCACCAGCATCGTGGAGGTCGTTCAAGAAGGAGGCGGGGGCGGTCCTGGGCGAGTTC
>VGJL01000214.1 GCA_016867495.1 Candidatus Eisenbacteria bacterium
AGATCTGGACCGACCGCGAGAATCCCCTCTACAGACGGATCCACGATCCCTCCGATCCGCGGGAGGGCGCGCGCCTCTTCCGGGTAGTCGCAGAAGCGCGTCACCCCGGCGATGCGCTCCTGCCTGACCCCGAGCGCGAAAAGCATCTCGGTGAGGTTGGGCGACAGAGAGACGATCGCCCGCGGCGGCGGACCCGGCTTCAGAGGGAATCCGAGCGCATCGCGACGCCCGGATTCGTCCCCGCCTTTCGCCTCGCCGATCCCATCGCCGGCGGTGGCACCGCAGACGCTGAAGGCGAAGCATGCGAGCAGCGAAAGGACTGCCGGCGCGAGCGACGGCCCGATCGGCCGCGAGCCGCGCGCCCGAGTAAGCGACGGCCCGATCGGCCGCGAGCCGCGCGCTCGAGTGAGCGACGGCTCGAGGCTCATCGATCCTTCCGTGGCCCCGGTCGGGAGACCCGCGGGGAGCCGCTGACAGGATCGGCGAAGACCTCGACCTCGACGCCGAAGGTCTGCGCCAGCCGCTCGCGTGTGAGGGTGTGCCGCGGGGGCCCATCGGCGGCGACTCGGCCCTCGTGAAGCAGGATGATCCTCTCGGCATAGGCCGCCGTCACCTCGATGTGGTGATCGGCGACGAGCAGCAACCTCCCGCCGGCGGCGAGCCGGGAGAGGAGCCTGTAGACCTCGTCCTGATACTTCAGGTCGAGACTCGCGATCGGCTCATCGAGCAAGAGGACCGGACTCTCCTGGGCTAGAGCCCGCGCGATCATCGCCCGTTGCCACTCGCCTCCGCTCAGCGTGTCGACGGGCCGCTCGGCGAGATCGTCGAGCCCGACCGTGCGCAGCGCTCCATCGATCGCCGCCTCCTCCGCGGCCGGCGCCCCCGCGATGGGGCGATGCATCCGATAGCGTCCGACGCGCACCATCTCCCGGATCGACATGCTGAAGACCGTGTCGGCCCGCTGAGGAACCCATGCGACCAGGGAAGCGACCTCGCGCGTCGACAGTCCCCTCAGTTCGCGTCCGCATAGGACGACTTGCCCGCCATCCGTTGGCAAGAGGCCGGCCGCGATTCGGAGCAGCGTGGACTTGCCGGAGCCATTCGGGCCGATGAGGGCCGTGAGCCCAGCCCCCGGCAGGTTGAGGTCGATCGACTCGAGGACTGGGCGAGTGTTGTACCTGAAGGTGGGTACAAGAACATGAAGACTGGGACCTGTGCCGACGCCGGCAATAATCGATTCCCGCTCAGTCATTTGTGGAAACCCACGGGGCCCTTGCCAATGATCCCGCCTGCCGCCTATACTGCGGCCTCAACCGACCCGGATGGAGAGAATGGACATCGGATCCGCACCTGAGCCCGACAACCGCTCCGGCCCCGACCGGCGGCGCCGTCCGACGCCTCCCTTCAGTCGCTTCACCTTCTTTGGCGGCAGGCGCAGGACGCGGCGCAGGACCACCGATCCGGAGCACTACTATGTCGACCGACTCGGCGCCGAGGTCTGGCTCGTTCTCCTCCTGGTCTTCCTCTTCCAGATCCTGGACGCGAATCTGACGCTTGCCCTTCTCCGGAAGGGGGGCATCGAGCTGAATCCCATCATGGCCCGACTCATCGAGCACAACGTGTTCGCCTTCTACCTGATCAAGCTCGGCATCTCGGCCGTCGGCCTCTGGTTTCTCGGAATCCACAAGAACTTCCCCTGGGTGCGGCCGGGCTTGGCGATCTTGTTCCTCCTCTTCCTCGGCGTCATCGGCTGGCATTGCTACCTGATCTTCCAGAGCCTCTAGAGCGGCCAGCTCGCATCTGAGCCGCGCGGCCCGGTGTCGCTCTCTGGGCTAGTTCCTGAAGTCCACCTTGGGCGCGGTCGCGGCCTCGGGGGCAGCCTCGAAGGACGTGGCAAGCTTGAAACCCGTCGCGCTCGCCACCAGGTTCGCGGGGAACGCCCTCACCATGATGTTGTAGTCCCGGACCGTCTCGTTGTATCTCCTCCGCTCGACGCTGATGCGATTCTCCGTGCCGGCGAGCTCGTCCTGCAGCCGCAGGAAGCTCTCGTTCGCTTTGAGATTCGGGTAGTTCTCCACGACGACGAGGAGCCTGCTCAATGCGGATGTGAGCTGGTTGTTCGCCTCGATCTGCTGCGGAATCGACCCCCCGCCCGCCACTCTGGACCGGGCCTCGGTCACCCTGACGAGGACATCCTGCTCGTGGATCTGGTACCCGCGCACTGTTTCCACCAGGTTGGGAATGAGGTCGAGCCTTCGCTGCAGGACCGTCTCGACCTGCGCCCACGAGGCCTTGACCGACTCGTCCATCCGCACGAGCCCGTTGTAGGTTCGCTGCACATACCCGGCAAGACTCAGAACGACGATCACCACGACGGCCAGAACCGCGAGACCGACTACTGTTCCACGCTTCATGACACCCCCTTATACGCCCATGCCCTCGGCTACCACCGAGAGTTGCCCAAACAGGCCCAGCGTTCGAAAGTACAGATCCTGCGCCGCGTCCGCGTTCGGTCGCGCCGTGCCCGCCCTGAGCGCCCGCAGGCTCTCGAGAATCTCCGTATCGATTCCGATCGTTGCGGCGCTCGCCTGGCGCAGCAACGCGATCGCGCCCTTCCAGCTTCCACCCCTCGCGAAGACGAGTCCCCTCAAGATCGCCTCGATGGCCGGCGTGACTCCGGCGAGATAGGAACAGAGCGCCCGGCAATTCCCGTGGCTCTCGAGGTAACCGCGCTGCAGCAGAAGGGTTTTGACTTTGACCTCTCGTTCCACTTGAAGGCGAACATCCGACGCGCGAACCGCGAGAGACCCGACCGGATCCTCACCCCTGAGGACTTTGTATCCGGCCATCATCCCGAGGATCTCGAGCGGATAGGAATCCGTGGATGACGGCAGGAACTTCTCATCGACGAGGATCGGAGTCGAGATCCCTCTTGCCGACCAGCTCTTCGCCTTCTTCTGCATGGCGGACAGCAGCGATCGAGAGACCGACCCCACCACGATCAGGAAGTTGAGATCGCTCTTCCGCGGCACGTAGTCGCCCGTCGCCGCGCTTCCGTAGAGGACGATCGCGCGGAGATCCTCCCCGGCCGCCGCGCTCACATCCTCGCAGAAGGCATCGATGCTCTTCTCGATATCCCTGGCCATATTCTCCCCCGTCAATAGCCGCGGGATGCCCCGCCGCCACCGCTCATTCCACCCCCAAAACCGCCAAATCCACCGCCTCCACCGCCAAAACCACCCCCTAGTCCTCCAAATCCTCCATGCCCCCACGGCCCGACCCCGCCCCATCCACGCCCTCTTCTGCCTCCGGCTCTCTTCATCCGCATGATCGTGACGAGAAGCATCAGGATCAGAATCAGGGCCGGGAACGGGAGCGTGACGGGCGGCGCCCCGCGGCGGGATGACCGCGGCGATCGGCCGCTCCACGGAGCGATGCTCGTGTCCGCGCCGCTCTCCCTCAAGGCGAGGACTGCGATCTCGCGGAGTGCGGCCGCGTACGCCTCGGCCCTCCGGTCCTCCTTCAAAAGCGGGATGGCGCGCCGATCGAGGATCTCGCCGGCTCGGCCGTCGGGGATGATCCCCTCCAGACCGTAGCCGACCTCGATCTTGATCCGCCTCTCCCCCACCGCGTCGAGAAGGAGGGCGCCTTCGTTCCTTCCCTTCTTCCCGATCCCCCATTCCTCATAGAGGAGGGTCGAGGCTTCCTCGATCGACATCTCGCCGATCGTTGGGAGCGTCACCAGGGCGATCTCGACTCCGCTTCGCTCCTCGACGGCGGCGAGATAGGCTTCGAGGCTCTCCCGCTCCTTCTGGCCGAGCACTCCCGCGAAGTCGTTCACGTGCCCGATCGGTTCCGGGAATCGACCCTTCGCGGCGGCATCGCTCGCGCGGGACTGTTGCGGCAGGAGCGCCAGGGTGCCGGCGATCGAGACGGCCAGAACTACCGCCGCGAGCGCGGGGAGCGGGGGGGGCGCGGGGGGCGCCGCGACAGCCGTGAGCACCGGGAAGGGCTCACGGAAGCAACGCCTGCGGGTTGGGCGTCGGGGGCGGATCGCGACTACCTCTTCACGCCGACCCAGACATGCCGGCCCTGGCCGAGGGGGATCTCGGTCTCCTGATCCACCGGCCCTCGACCGCGAAGGATCTCGTCCGAGAGCGTCTCGCTGCGGATCGCCGCCTCGTGCTCCTCGAGAATTCGTTCCACGAGTCGGGGGTC
>VGJL01000215.1 GCA_016867495.1 Candidatus Eisenbacteria bacterium
CAAATGGAAGGACGACCGAGGCCAAGCAGCGTGGACAAGACACAGACCGCGCAGACCAGACTCTCTCGGCGAACCAACCGCTTACACGATACGCCGAAGAGGATTAGGGGCGCAAGGCAATTCCTGCCCCCCCCTCCCGGCGGTGCGGCTCCGGTCTATCTGCCGATCCGCGCCCCTCTCATCGGATCAGGACGCAGGATCCATGGGCCGTTCTCGAGACGCTGGCCAGCCGGATGTAGTAGACGCCGCTGGGGCAGCGGATTCCCATCCCGTCCTGCCCGTCCCAGACCCAGACCCCGGGGCCGGAAGACGCCATGCCCAGCGCCGCCCGGCGCACTTCCCGGCCCGCCACGTCGTAGATCCGGATGACGGCTCCGGGGACCGCGGCCTGCCCCGCCGCCGCGCGATCGAGGGCGTAGTGGATCTCCACTCCGCGCGCGCCCAGCGGGCGCATTCCCGTGATGCCGAAGGACTCCCGGACCGCGCCGTCCTCCGCTGCGGCCACATCGATGCCCCGTCCCTTCACCCGCACGAACACCTGCGGCGCCGTGGGGTCGTTCGTGGCGATCGTCAGCATCCCGCTGTACGTCCCCGGGAACTGAGGCTCGAATCTCACGATCGCGGCGGCCTCGCCGGCCGGGGGCACGAAGAAGTGGGGCGGGCTGACTGTGTAGACGGGATTGTCGGAAGTGACGGAGCGGACCGATAGCCAGTCCGATCCGTTGTTCTGCACGCGCATCTCCCAGATCGCAAACTGGCCGGCGGGAACCTGACCGAAGTCATACGACGCCTCCGGCAGATAGAGTGCCACGTTGAGCGCTCCGGAAACGGTGCACATCATGCTGTTGGTCACCGCGTTGCCGCCGATGTCGGTGGCCCTGACGTTGACCCAGTAGTCCCCAGGACCGTACGCGGCGGTCTGCCACGAGAAGTTCGCGTCTGCCGACTCCACCATCCCGTCTCCATCTGTGTTCGTCACGATGAAGTAGAAGATGCGGGAGTCGTAGTTGCCCATCGTCATGAGAGGGCTCGTCAGACTGTAGATCACGTTGACCAGAGCATCGGCAGGACTGACGCCCGAGCAGCTGAGAGAGGTCGTGACCGGGACGGACGCGGCCCCGCCGTCGATCCAGTACTCGACCTTCCAGGGATTGAGCCTCCACTGAGGCAAGCCGACGATGTCGTAGATCCTCGAGATGATGTCGACGTCGCCGCTCAGCGCGGTCGGATCGAGGATCGTGGAGGCCTGGTTGCGCCGGAAGGCGAAGATCCTTCCCTGGTAGGTCGTCTCCAAGACGGGTGGGTCGGGATCTGTTCGCGGCTCGAGATGCAGGAGCGGGTTGTCGGTCGCCGTGTACCAGCTCCAGGGATAGCCGCCCGTCCCCACGACCTTGTTGAAGTGCACGTGGTGGAAGGCGGAGACCGGCCAGAACGCCGTCGTCCCGATGTAGGCGCTCGTATCGACCAGATCCCCGATGTCGTACTGGAAGGTGGTCGACGTGATGTGCCAGTAGAGCCAGCCCGCTCCCCCGGGGACCGGATTCCCGATCATGATGCCGCTGTAGAGAGGATCGTTGTAGGTGATGTGCGTGACCGTCCCCTGCTGGACGGAGTAGGTTTGCACCGGTCCGGGAGTGACGAGATCGATCCCGTCGTGCCAGTAGCCGCTCCCGCCGTAGTTCTGATACTCGAGGTAGTGGTTCCCCAGGCCGTGCGTCTGATCGAAGGGCTGGTAGGGCCAGGGGAGCGCCGCGGCCGGAACGGAAAAGGCCACCAGGACAGCGAAAGCGACGGCGGCCGTGAGCAGCGGCGGAAGAGCTCTTGTCTGTTCGCGCATGTTCATCTCCTCCTCCCGTCTCAAGGCAACACCGTCCGGTAGACCGCCCGGCGGGTAGTGATGGTCGCGCCCTTGCCGGAGCGGTCGATCAAGACCGTCGGCGTCCAGATGTTCCAGGTCGAGAAGCTCATGGAGCCCCGATGCAGAAGCGTGCCGGTCGCGTCGTAGGCGCGGACCTCCCCGTCGGGATGGCGGCTGTCGGGATCCGTCCCCGGGCCCAGGTCCCGCGCCAGGCCGGCCATCACATAGCCGTCGCCGGAGGCGACATCGACCGAGGTCCACGAGAGGGCCTCGCTCTCTGTCCGCGTCGACCATAGATGGGCGAGCGCGCCGTCGTAGACGCGGATCTCGTGCTTCCCCGCGATCGCGATGCGGCTCCCATCGGGGGCGACGGCGACCCGGCGGACGAGCAGCCCGCCGAGGTCGACGGCCCCAGCGACGGCGCCGCCGCGGATGACCCGCAGACCACCCTGGCCGACCACCGCGACCGTTCCGGCCTCCTCGCCGGCCGCGAAGAGCCGGACGTCCGGCTCGCTCCAGATCTCGGAGCCCCTCTTGTCGAAGGCGCGCAGCCCGTCCCGGGCGCTCACCGCGAGGAAGAGGCTTCCCGCAGGATCGAAGCGGCCGGTCTCGAGGTAGGGCACCGGGGCCTCAGCCACGATCAGACCCCGATCATAGAAGTGGATGGCGTTGCGCTCGGGGGCGTTGATGTTGAGGCTCATCCCCACGACATCTCCGCTTCTCGAGATCGCGTAGGTCACATCCTCGGTCTCTCCGGTCCGCCACAGGAGTCGGCCTTCGCCGTCCCGAAGCTCGAACGAGGCGGTGGGGGCGAAGTCCGCGGCGCCGGCGCGGTGGCGGACGACTCCGTGGTACGCCCCGCCGTCCGCAAGGTAGAGGATCTCCCCTTCCCCCGGCCGGGCGACCGATCGGGCGATCCCGCCCGCATCGAGGAGGTCGACCCCGCCCTGGCGGCAGATGCCGATCGACCCGTCGGGCCGCTGAGCGATCTTGAAGATGTCCTCAGACGCCATGTAGACCCGCTTCACTGCGAGGTCGGCGGCGACGCAGGCGATGGAAGAGAATGCGAGCAGCGCCCCGAGAACCGCGATGAGGCGGCCCGGGCGATAGCGATGATGCATGGTTGCCTCCCCATGGGACCGGGGTTCGGGTCGCGGCGCTCCTCCGGTCGTGAGGAGGATGATCGCGATACGTACCGGCCATACCAATTCTAGCAGATTGCGGCGGCTTGCGCCAGACGCGGGCGCCCGGCCGCGAACGCGCGGCGCGACGCCCATCCCGGACGCCTACAGCGGCCTATCTTCCCAGGAGCTGCAGGAGGATCTCCCGGCCGTTCTCCCAAAAGACGAGGATCACGCCCATGAGAGCGCCGCCCGCGACGATCCCGGATGCGACCGGGAAGAGATACTCATCGCAGTGCTTCTCGTTGCGCTTCTTCCACCCGTGGCCGATCAGCGCGCCGACGAAGAAGAGCAGACCGTAGAACCACTGGAAGACCCACGCGAGGCCGATGCCCGCCGCGGAGGGGATCCACTTCTGCTGCTTGGGGAAGATCCTGGAAAGAAGCGGCAGGATGATCCCTACGAGCCCGCCGATGACGATGCACCAGATCTTGACCGGATGCATCGATCTGAGCCCGAGCGCCATCGCTTCCGCGACCCCCTTCCAGGTCTGGGCGGCCGGCGCCGGGAACTGATCGGTGCCGAGGACGCTCGCGGTGGGAACCAGTATGCGGAAGGCGAGGACCGTGACGATCGTCCCGACGAAGATTCCGGCGAACTGCGCCAGGAACTGCTTCCGCGGGTGCGCGCCCAGGAGATAGCCGCTCTTCAGGTCCGTGAGCAGGTCGGCCGAGGATGTCGCCGATCCGGCGGTGATGTTGGCGGCCATGAGATTCACGTTCATGTTTCCCGGGGAGAGGGCGCCGAAGGTCAACTGCGTGATCTTCCCCATCGCGCCCACCGGCGTCGTGTCGGTCTCCCCCGTCACCCGGCACGCCACCAGGGCGAGGGCGAAGCTCAGGAGGACCGCAATCACGCTCTGCCAGTAGGGCATGCCGAAGGTCGCGTGGGCGAGCAGGGCCAGGGCCACGAGAGAGACGAGCTGGCCGAGGACGAACCAGGATCCCGGAGTCTCGATGGCCGCCATCTCATCGCGCTTCCCGCCCCCTCTCTTCGTCAGCATGTCGCCGAGACCCTGGAAGGCTCGCAGGGCGCTCCTCCACTGGAAGAGGACCGCCAGGATCCCCGATGTGACCATGCAGGCCGTGCCCGCCCAGAGGGTCCACTGGACCAGGGTGCGGAAGC
>VGJL01000216.1 GCA_016867495.1 Candidatus Eisenbacteria bacterium
GGGGCCTGGACCGGACACTCTCGAGTCCCTGGATGCCGTCCTCCGCCGTCTCGACCTCGTACCCGGCATGCTCGAGCTGGAGCTTGAGCACCTTCCTCAGCGAGTCCTCGTCTTCGACGATCAAGATTCTCTCGTGGCTCATGATCCCGCGCTCCGATGTCTATGCCAGGGCCCGCGCTTTTCCCCGCGTATCGGCATGCCCAACCGCACGCGTTAGCGCCCAGGCGATTCCTCGGCACCGAGAAGATAGGCAATCGCCATGCCAGAGTGGATCCTCGGGCCGGATGCGCCACGCGCCCGGAGACCGCGGCGAATCCAGCGACTCTAGAACACCGGCGGCGCGCGGGCGTTCCGGCCCGCTTGCGAAGTGCCATGCTCCGCGATTCCTCGTGGCGGTTTGCATGAGCGCGACCTCGCCGCGCTGAAGCGTGCGATTCGCTCGACCACGCCAAGATCGGAGGCGCGGCTGGGGGTTTTCGCCCGGTGAGGGGACCGGCGGGGCCCATCCTCCTCGCGGGGCGCCTGCTCGCTTCTCAGATCCAGCCGAATGGATCTAGAACGAGTCCAGCTCGGTCGGAGGAGGGCTTCCGCCCTCAGCGAAGAGCGGGAAGTCGTCCAGATTCGGAAGGGCGGCGAGCGCCATCCCGTCGTCCTCGCCGGCTCGAAGCCGGGAGAGGGCGGCCAGCCCGATCATCACCGCGTTGTCGGCGCAGAGGCGCGGAGAGGGGAAGGCCACGTCGGCCTGGAGCCTTTCCCCGAGCGCCGCCATCTTCTGGCGAAGGTGCGAATTGCAGGCGACTCCGCCGCTTATGAGGATCTTCCTCGCCCCCGTGCGCAGGACCGCCGCCTCGACCTTCGCTGTGAGAACGTCGACCAGCGCCGCCTGGAAGCTCGCGCAGACATCGGCGACGAACCGGGCGGACGCGGCGCCGGAGATCCACTCGGGGTCGCGCTCCAGGAAGAGCTTGACCGCGGTCTTCAGCCCGCTGAAGGAGACATCCAGATTCCCCGATTCGAGGTCGAGGTAGGCGCGGGGGAAGGCGAAGGCGTCCCTCCTCCCCTCCCTGGCCATCCGATCGACGACCGGGCCGCCGGGATAGCCCAGGCCGAGCATCTTCGCCACCTTGTCGAACGCCTCGCCCGCGGCGTCGTCCCTGGTCGCGCCGAGGAGTCGGTAGCGGCCCCAGTCCTCGACCAACAGAAGCTCCGTGTGCCCTCCCGAGGCGACCAGGGCGATGAAGGGAGGCTCCCACGCGCGCTCAGCCAGGATCGCGTGGATATGTCCCTCGATGTGGTTGACCCCGACCACCGGGACCCGAAGCGCCAGCGAGAGACCCTTGGCGAGCCCGAGGCCCACGAGCAGGCAGCCGACGAGCCCCGGGCCCTGCGTGACCGCGATCCCCCGGATCGACTTCAGAGAGACGTTCGCATGCTCGAGGGCGACCCGGATCGCCGTCGGCCCCAGGCGGACGTGCTCCCGGGAGGCAAGCTCGGGCACGACCCCTTCGTATTCCCCGTGGACGAGCTGGCTCGAAGCGACGTTCGAGAGGGCTCTGCCACGCTCGTCCAGGATCGCGGCGCAGGTGTCGTCGCAGGAGGTCTCGATGGCCAGGTACATGACGAGCTATGCGGCGGCCCTTTCGAGGACGCGGGTCAGCCGCGCGCGGACTTCGCGCGCAACATCCACGAGCTCGGGCCGTCCGACCTTTCCAAGCTGAACCTCCGGATCGATAGCGGCCACGGTCGAGATCCCGGCGCCTCGCTCGTAGACGATCAGATTGCATGGCAGCAGCAGGCCGATTTCGGTCTCCGCGGTCAGAGCCCGATGGGCGAGAGGAGGATTGCACGCGCCGAGGATCGAGTACTTGCGGAAGTCCGCGTCCAGCTTCTCCTTCATCGTCTTCTTGACATCGATCTCGGTGAGGACGCCGAAGCCCTCCTCCTTGAGGGCCGCGATCGCGCGATCGCGCGCCTCTTCGAAGGGAAGCGCGACATCGATCGAGAGCCCGTAGTTCCCCGTGCGGATCATCGTATCCTCCTGCTCGGCCGCGGCGGCCTCCTCTCGGGCCGGGCCCGGCCGATTGATCGAAGTTAGCAGATGGACGGCTGGGCGTTCGGCAAAAAGCGCAGGGAGGCGACGGCGCTTGGATCGGCCGGGATCGCCCCAGCGGGCAAAGCCTCTGAGGCCCTCCGAGCCCGGCGGTCTCCGGGCTCGCGAGCGTCCAGACTCTCGAACGATCAGACTCTCGATCAGACTCTCGAACGTGGCCCCGCACCGCGGCGATCCCGTATACTCGCGGTCCATGTTCACGGCAAGTCAGGCACGCGAGGAGCAATCATGACAGCCAGGTCCGCCCTCCCTCCGATCCTCATCCTGTTCGCCGCCTCGGTGAGCGCCTGCGGGGTCGCACAGGCGGCTCCCGATTTCCAGGCGCTCGTCGAGCGCCACGCGCCGCGCGCGGTCGAGGACCGGCGCTATCTCCACGCGCATCCCGAACTCTCCTTGCGGGAACTCGAGACGCAGCGCTTCCTGCGCGACGCGCTTCTCGAGATCCCGGGCATCGAGCTGGTCGATGGGGACTGGGGAACGGGGCTCGTCGCGATCCTTCCCGGCAGGAACGCGCGTCCGCTGGTCGCGTATCGAGCCGACATGGACGCCCTTCCCATGACGGAAGCGACCGGCCTGCCGTACGCCTCGACGAGGACCGACACGCTGGGCGGGGGGACGGTCGGCGTGATGCACGCCTGCGGGCACGACATCCACATGACGGTCCTGCTCGGAGCGGCGCGCGTCCTCTCGGAGGCGCGGAGCGAGATGGCGGGGACGGCCCTGTTCATCCTCCAGCCGGCTGAGGAGATCGGCGCGGGCGCGGCCTCGATGATCGCGGCCGGGATCTTCGACGGCGACCGCCGGCCCGACGCGATCTTCGCCCTTCACGACCAGCCCGCCGTCCTCTGCGGCCAGGTCGGCTACCGGCCGGGCCGCTCATCGGCGAACGTGGACGACTTCAAGATCCGGGTCCTCGGGCGAGGGGGCCACGGCGCCTACCCGCACCGGGCGATCGATCCCGTCGTGATCGCCGCCGAGACCATCCTCGCCCTGCAGACCGTCGTGAGCCGCGAGATCGATGCAGCCCGGCAGGCGGTCGTCACCGTCGCGGCCGTTCATGGGGGGACATCGAGCAACGTGATCCCGGAGGAGGTCGAGCTGCGCGGCACCGCGCGAAGCCTCGAGCCGGATGTGCGCGAGCAGATCAAGACGGCCGTGATCAGGACCGTCAGGGGGATCGCCGCGGCGCACGGGGCGCCGGAGCCCGAGGTCCTCTACTCGTTCGGCACGCCCTCGGGATACAACAATCCCGCGCTGGTGGACGAGACGCTTCCAACGATCATCCGCGTCATGGGGCAGGAGAACGTCATCCTGGCCGAGTCGGGAATGGGAGGGGAGGACTTCGCCTACTTCCAGGCGGAGATTCCGGGATTCATGTTCCGCCTGGGAGTGGGCCGTCCCGACAGGACGATGGCCGTCCACAACCCGGCATTCGATCCGGATGAAAGCGCGATACCGATCGGGATCCGGCTGGTGTCCGAGATCCTCTGGGACTACATGGCGCGGCATGCAGAGTAGGCGATCCGATCAGCCGTCTTCCATGACCCGCGTCCGCTCGCTGCAGATCCTGTGGTCGATCTTGCCCGCCTGCGTCTGGAGCCTCGACTATGCCCCGGGGTGGATCCTCGACGATGGGAGCCGCGGTGATGTCGGAATCGCCGTCCTGTGCTTGATTCTGGCGTGGGCGGTCGCGACGGCGATCTCGCTCCTCCGGCGGGGAGCCGTTGCGGCGGCCGGAGAGCCATCCGCTCTCCTCTTCACCACGGCCGCGGTCTATCTGCTGGCCGGAGCGGCCTTCCTCGCGGCACTCGGGCCGGGAATCGCGGGAAGCGCCCGAGGGTTCGCGAGGGCGGCCCTCGGGGCCTTGTTGATCACGCCCGCCTGGCTCGGCCTGACGATCCTGCATCCCGCCGCCCGAACCGCGGCGGTCGGAATCCTACGAGCGATCGGCCGACGTCGTTCCTGACCCCCCGCACCCGAGGACCGATCGATAGGCGTCGAGCGCGAGCCTCGCGGCGCGATCCCACGTGTAGAGAGCGGCTCGCT
>VGJL01000217.1 GCA_016867495.1 Candidatus Eisenbacteria bacterium
TGGGACTCGTCCAGGCCTATAACGTTCCCTCCTCCTCCATGGAGAAGACGATCCTGCCGGGCGACTATGTCTACGCGGACAAGCTCACCCTCGGGCCGCGCACCCCCCACTGGATCGGGATCCCCGGCACTGCCCTCGGCGTGCACGTCCCGGCATTGAAGCTGCCGGGCCTGCGCCGCGTCCATCCCGGGGACATCGTGATCGCCGAAGTGCCGGCCGATCGGCGGATCCCCTACGTCAAGCGGGTCGTCGCGGTCGGCGGGGATGTCGTCGAGATCCGCGACAAGCGGCTTCTCGTGAACGGCGAGCCCGTTCCCGAGCCGGGACTCTCGGTCCATCAGGACAGGCGGACGTTTCCGTGCGGCCTGAAGCAGGACGGGATCGCCATGGGGCTCGGCAACCGGGACAACTTCGGGCCTTACCGCGTTCCCGAGGGATCCGTTTTCCTCATGGGGGACAACCGAGATCTGTCGAACGACAGCCGCTACTTCGGGTCGATTCCGGAGCGGAACATCATCGGCTGCGCCCGCTTCGTCGGGCTCTCGCTCGACCCGGAAGCGCACGGCCCCGCGCCCTGGAAGAGGGTGCGCTTCCATCGGATCGGCAGAGCGCTCCGGTAGAACGGTTCAACTCAATCTGAGACACTCGCCTGGCGAATCCGCTCACAAGTCATGAAAGGATGCATGGCGATGTGTCGAGCCTCTTCTGCCCTGGCCGCGATCGTGATGTCGCTTCTCTCGGCCTCTTCTCCCGCCTCGTCGAGGCCGCTCGATGTCTACAGCAGCTCCTTCGATGGCCTCTCCCTGGCTCGGACGCGACCATTCCCGGGCGATCCCGAACAGGACAACTGGTATCAGGTGCTGGCGGCCGGCGAGGCCATCGGCGAGATCCAGGATGCCGTCGCCGTCTCCGGACGCGCGCTTCACGAGTTCGCTCCCGCCTCGAACGGCTGCGGGACGCCGACAGCCGACGCGCGGAACGTGACGCCGCCCGACCTCGAAGCGCGGCCGATCATCACCCTTGGGGTGAGCTTCTTCAGCCACACGAGCGACCTGGACGCCATGAATCCCTACGCGGCTTCTCTGCGGGCGGGCGGCGGCCTGCATCCGGGATACGAAATCGTGGGATTCGGGCTCTTCTCCGGAAACGATGCGCCGAAGGGCGAGATGGGAGTGACAGCGGCAGTCGGCTACTTCGACGGCGCTCTGAACGCTGAGCTGCCTCTTACGGTGGGAACGGGACTCGCCTGGGATGCCTGGCACCGCATCGAGATCGCGATCGACCAGGCCGCGGACACCTATGTGTATGTCGAGGTGGATGGCGAGCGGCAGTACCTCTATGGTCACGCGCCGCCGCGCAGCTTCGCGGAAGGGGAGTGGCGTCGCGGCCAGCTCATCGAGGGAATCGCGGCGGAGGTCGTGTCCTGTCCCTGGGCGCCCCCGAACGAAACCGACGATGATGTCTACTGGGACGATCTGAGCCTGACCGTCGGCGTGAGGGATCCTGCGCTCGCAGAGGAGATCCAGGAGTCGGCAGCGCCCTGCCCGCGGCTCGAGCTCGCCGGCAGACACCCCGCGAGCGGATGCGTCGCCCTTAGGTACAGCCTCGCCGCCCCCGCGACCGTCCGCCTTGGCGTCTTCGATTCGGGCGGTCGCCTGATCCGACGCCTGGTCGATTCCCGCGAGGGGCCGGGCGATCATGGCGTCTCCTGGGACGGCCGCGACGGATCCGGCGTTGCGGCGCCCCCGGGGTTGTACCTCGTCCGCCTCGACGCGGGAGGGATCGTCGCGCGACAGAAGATCGTGCGAGTTCGCTAGACGCGGCCCGGTGCTGCTCGATCGGCAGGTTGAGGGTCATCCTCGGGAGGAGGATCGCCTCACAGCGCGGATCGTGGGCTCCGCCGGCGGCCTCAGAGTCTGCGGATGACGACGGCCGTCATGTCGTCCTTCTGCGGCTTCCCTCTGGCGTGCGCGTCGACGGCCGCGAAGACCGCATCGACCAGCTCCCGCGCGGTCGCCTCCGCGTGCGCGTAGAGCAGGTTCTGCAGCCGCTCCTCCCCGAACGGCTCTCCGGCGGGGCTTTCGTGCTCCACGAGGCCGTCCGTGAAGAGCGCGACCGTGTCCCCGCTGTCCAGCTGGACGTAGCCGCGGTCGTAGCGCGCCCCGCGCCTCGGGCCGAGGATCAGGCCCCCGCGGTCGAGCTCCACGATCGAGTCGCCCTTGCGGAGCAGGGGAGGATTGTGGCCGGCGTTGCAGTAGATGAGTGTGCCGTTGGTCTCGAGCTCGCCGTAGAAGAGGGAGATGAACTTGCTCGATAGGGTCGCCTGGTGAATGACCTCGTTCAGCCTCTCGATGACCCGGACGACCTTGAGGTCCGCGTGCAGGCCCATCCTGAGCCCCGTGACGACATCGCGCGCCATCAACGCCGCGGGAAGCCCATGCCCCGACGCGTCGCCGATCGCGACTCCGAGGAGCGTCTCGCCGAGCCGGATGTAGTCGAAGAGGTCGCCGCCCACGATCTCAGTCGGCCGCGAGCGCCCGTCTATGTCGTACCCGGCGAAGGCCGGCGGTCCCGACGGCAGGAGGCTCTCCTGGATCTCGCGGGACTCCTCGAGGATGCCCGTGAGCTTCTGCTGCTCGAGCTTGAGATTCACGACGTGGCGCACCGCGCCCAGCGAGTAGAGGATGTTCTCCTCCTTGATCTCTCCGCGGATCGAGAAGGCGAACACGTAGGCGCTGCCGCGCCCGACGGCGATGGCCGCGAAAGTCGAGGTCACGCCGATCGCGTCCTCGATCTCCTTGTCGAAGCCGGGCTCGCCGGGTCGGATGATGACGAGCCCCTCGGCGAGCGTTCTTTCGTGCGCGGGGTAGTCCCGCGGCAGACGGAAGCCGATCGGCGCCCCCTTGCTGGTCCCGTAGCGGCAGCAAAGGTAGAAGTCCTCTCCATCGCGCTTGTAGAGCCGTCCGCTCTCGAATCCCAGCTCATCCTTGAAGCCGGTGATGAGGCTCTCGAGGATCCTCTCGAGCATGGCCGAGATGTCTTCGGAGCGCTCGATCTGTCCGAGGATCCGATCGAGCTTCCTGTAGAGGGCCTTCAGCTCTGCGCGGGTCGGCCCTCCCGCGGCGGCAGAGCCTCCTTGAGGCGATTCGGACCAGAGGCGCTCCGGCTCATCCATGGGGCGCAGTCTGGCAGAAGGCGATCCCGTCCTGCAAGCGGACGACGCCAACTCCTTTGCGCAGAAGTCGATCTAGCGGAACACGACCTTCCCGTTTGGGTCCTCCCGGTAGACGGCCGAGTGGCCCTCGACCCATGTCCCATCCTTGAGATACTGGGACTTCGTCTCGAGTCTCCCGTCGGACAGGAGTCGGCTGCTGTTCTTGACCTCCGTGATCCCCTCGTCCCAGACGATGATCGATTCGCCGCCGTATTCGCCATCGTTGACCGAGTGAAGGACGCGGATCGCCTAGCCGTTGAGGGCGAGTTCCCAGTGGGAGATGTCGAAGACGGGTTTCTCGGAAGTGGAGCGCGCCATCTCGCCCTTCCATGTCTTGCCGAGGAGGGGGCGAAGGGGGCCGAAAGGATCATCCACAGGATCCTCCGCGAGCGCGGGGGCCGCGAGCGGTCCGAGGATCAAGACGCCATGGGCGAACAGGCGCGTCACGGCCAGAGCGGGGTGGATTATTCGCGAGGTTCTCATGCTCGATCATGCCTCCATCTGAAAGGTCGTGCGCATGTTCAGAAAGAACCTGTCGAGGCTACAGGATCGAGTGGGATCCGGAAAGGGTCTTCAGGCCCGTGCGGGTCTTCAGGCCCGGGCGCGCGCCTCTAGCGCGCGGCGGCCCGCAGAGGTCAGGCGGAAGCGGACGGAAGGCTCGGCCCTTCCGGCAAGGGCCGAGCCGGCGCCGTCAGGTCGCGTACTTGTTGAGGTTGGTCTGGATGATGGCGGATCCGATGCATCCCAGAAGGATCATCAGGACGAACGCCAGCCCGACGTTCATCGTTCCCTTGGTGGCCAGCTCCACCCCCTTGCACCACTGCCAGAGCCACCAGATGTTCACGAACGGGATGATGATGAGCCAGGCGGTCGGGATCTGCGCCCCGAGCGAGTTCATCTCGTTCTTGGTCCTGACGTA
>VGJL01000218.1 GCA_016867495.1 Candidatus Eisenbacteria bacterium
CGGGGGCGGAGGCTGCGGGCAAGGGTTGGGATCGCAGGGTGCGTCATCTCCCTGGTAGGTTCCGCCCTGCGTGGCGCAATCGTCGGCCGTGGTCGTGATGCAGGATCCATCTGCGAGGCAGCAGGCTCCCTGCGCGGGGGGCGGGGGCGGAGGCTGCGGGCAAGGGTTGGGATCGCAGGGCGCGTCATCTCCCTGGTAGGTTCCGCCCTGCTTGGCGCAATCGTCTGCCGTGGTCGTGACGCAGGATCCATCAGCGAGGCAGCAGGCTCCCTCCGCGGGGGGCGGGGGAGGAGGCGCGGAGCAGGGGTCAGGCTCACATGCCGTCTCGTCCCCCTGGTACGTGCCGCCGGCATCCTTACACTCCTGCTCGGTGAGTAGAATGCAGGAGCCATCCGGAAGGCAACAGGCGCCGGTCTGCAGGGCCTCCAGGATCCGGAGCTCGCTCCCCGTCAGGGACCGCGATGTCGGCTCATCATCAGTGCATCCCGCGATGACGAAGAGAACTGCGAACGCAAGACACCCCAGGCGAATTCTCATCATGGCTTCTCCTTCAGGCAGCTATTGCTTCGTGTGGCGGGCGAGTCGGCATCTTCTCAGGCCCTCGGGGTGGCGTGGGCCGCCTCCAATCGGGCTCGGGCCGTCGGATAGGGAGTGCGCTCCATCCTGACCGATAGCGCTGCGCGGGAAGACGCCTCCCCATGTCGTTATCGGGCGGCCTTACCTTTCGCTTGAGTCTTCTTCTGCTCGATCAGGTCGGCGAGATTGTCGCCAAGGATGGCAGGGTAGTTGCCCCGGACTCCGACTGGCCGGATTCCAGGGGAGCGACTACACTGCTCCTTGGCGCGCCGGCCGGCATGAAGCCGGCCCGGACGCAGGGCGGCCCGGCCAGTTTGCCTGCGGTGTGCGGCCCGGGCGGAGCCGGAGTCTGTGGGCAATCGAACGGCGCGGAGAGATGAATTCCGGATGATCGGCCACGGGACCTCAGAGATCCTCCTTGCCCTCGCGGTGACTCTGATCGCCGGCCTCGCGACCGGGATCGGAAGCGCCATCGCCTTCTTCGCCCGAACCACCAACTACCGCTTCCTGTCGGTGTCGCTGGGCTTCTCCGCCGGCGTGATGATCTATATCTCGTTCGTCGAGATTCTCAGGAAGGCCATCGACTCCCTCGTCGACGCGCATGGCGGCGCGACCGGCGAGTGGATCGCCACCGGCTCGTTCTTCGCGGGAATGATCATCATGGGATTGATCGACCGCATGGTCCCGGCGGCCGAGAATCCTCACGAGATCAGGACCGCGGGCGATCTCGACCGCATACGGGCCAGGCGTGAGATCGTAGCGTCCGGGACGGGCGAGCCGGCCCCTTCCTCCACGCGTCTTCTGAGGATGGGCGTGTTCACGGCGATGGCTATCGCGATCCACAACTTCCCCGAGGGGATGGCGACCTTCTTCGCGAGCATCAGCGACCTGCACCTCGGCATAGCGACCGGCATCGCGCTTGGACTGCACAACATCCCCGAGGGGATCAGCGTCTCGGTGCCGATCTACTTCGCGACGGGGAATCGGTCCCGCGCCTTCCTCCTCTCTTTCTTGTCCGGCCTGGCGGAGGTGCTGGGCGGGATTCTGGGCGTGATCCTCCTGGGCTTTGTCGCCTCGCCCAGTCTTCTCGGAATCGTCTTCGCCATCGTGGCCGGATTCATGGTCTACGTCTCCCTCGACGAGCTCCTTCCGACGGCGAGAGAATACGGCAAGAGCCATGAAGTCCTGGCCGGGATCCTCCTCGGGATGGCCGTCATGGCCACGAGTCTCCTCTTGCTGCGATAGGCCGGCTCGATCGCGAAGAAACGGCCGATCCCTTTCGGGACCGGCCGCTCCTCGCGTTACTGGATCGGTTGCGCTGGGCTGCTATTTCAGGAGCGTCATCTTCTTGGTGTCATTCCAGTCGCCCGCCTCGATCCGATAGAAGTAGACCCCGCTGGTCGCCTCGTTGCCGCCGGCGTCACGGCCGTCCCAGGTCGCGCTGCGCGAGCCCGGCGTGAGCGTCCCCTCCACGAGCGTCCGCACCCTGCGGCCGGTGACGTCGTAGATCGAGAGGTTCACAGCCGACGACTTCGGCAGGTCGTAGCGGATCGTCGTGACCGGATTGAACGGGTTGGGGGCGTTGACGTGCAGCGCGAAGCGCGTCGGGATGATCTCCTCGGCGCTCGACGGATTGGCGTTGACGACAACAGCCAGCGGGCTGGCGGGACCCCAGTTGCCCGCCGCGTCCTTGCCGCGCATCCAGATCGTCTCGTTCCCGGCAGCCAGGACGCGGTTGTCGATCACAGTGCTCAGGGTCGCGACCGGCGAGACCCCGGGAGCGGTCAACAGGTGCGCGCCGGCCCCGCCGGGAGGCGCCGCCGTCGGCCCGTTGGACCACTCGATCGCCACGATGTTCGAGTTGCCCATCGAGACGTCGCTCGTCGTCCCCGTCAGGGTCGTCTGGTACGGAGAGACCTTCAGGACGGGGTTCGGGCTGATGAACATCGAACCGCCCACCATCAGCGGGCCGCGCGTGTCGCCGCCGGCCCGGTTGATCGTGAAGTTCGATGCGCAGGCCTCGGCCGCCGACAGCACAGGCGCGCCGTTGTCCTCGATCACGACGCGGACGCGGTACTGGATCCCGTTCGGGACCGAGCTGATGTCCCAGGTGTAGGGGCTCGTCCCCGGCGCGGCCGTGATCAAGGTCCAGCTTTCGCCGCTGTTGTCGCTGTAGTAGAGCCTGCGAGCGGCGATCGAGTAGCCGGCCCCCGCCGACTCGGTCCAGGAGATCGAGATCGAGTTGTCCGTGAAGACCTCTCCGCCCGCCGGGGCCGTGAGGTCAACGATGGGATTGTCGCGTCCGACCAGCCAGGTCAGCGTCTTGTCGAGGATGTCGGCGCGGACCGCGTCGTCAGCCTGGGTGTTGTTGAGGTGCGCCCACTCGAAGAAGTTGCTCGAGATCTTCTCCGGAGTCCCGCCCCAGACCGCGTGCAGCGGGTCGCCTACGGGACCCGAGGTCGTGAAGCGCAGGGCGATGTCGTCCACCGACGTGTCGTTGTCTCGCCAAACGTAGGCGAAGCTGCCGCCAATCGCCAGGCCATCGATCTCGTCGCCCGCCGCGCCGCTGCGGTGCGGGGTGTAGGAGACGCCCGCCGTGTAGCCGCCGCTGATCGGGTCGCTGGCGATTCCGCGCACCTGCGAGAAGCTGGCGGGGTCGGACTGCCAGACGGAATGCAGCTCGTTCTTGAACCAGTCGCAGCGTGCCACCGTGTAGTCGGGCGAGGTGGGATCGCAGAAGTCCCACGCCACGTCGTGCGAGAAGATCGCGAACCGGCTGCCGAGATCGTTCAGCCTCGCCACCGAGTCGCGCGCGGCGTCGGTCAGCATCGGGTATTGCTCCAGACCCGTCTGCCAGACGACGGCCTTGAAGGAGGCCATCCCGCTGACCAGATCCCCCACGTACGGGGTGGCAGCCGAAGCTCCCTCCCAGATCGTGTAGGTCCAGCCGATCCGGGCGAAGGCGTTCGTGTAGCGGACCTTCTTGTCGAAAGTCGAATCGCCGATCACGAGCAGGACGTCGCGATTGCGGTCGGCCGTGAATGTGTAGTGCATCCCGCCGTTGTCGTCCCGCACGGCGTTGCCGGCGCCGTCGGCCGTCTCCACGTCGTAGTAGTAGAGAGTGCCCGGGAGCAGCCCGCTCAGGGCCACCGCATGGGAGGACACCATGATCGGGTCGACGCCCGTTTCGAGGCCCAGGGCCGGCGTCGGGCCGTAGTAGACCTTCGAATCGCCGACCGTGCTGGAAGTCCAGTTGATCGTCGCGTCCGACTCCGTGATCGCCGTGGCCCGCACGTTGGTGATCGTCGGACCCGTCAGATCCACGACCGCCGTCGCCGTCAGCGTCGTCACCGGATTGGCGTCGTTGTAGGTGACCACGATCTCGTCGCCCTCGGTGACAGAGAGCAGGCCGTCGCCGCCGGCGGCCATCGCGAGCGTCAGCGGGAGGCTTCCCTGGTAGATTCCGCCCGCGCCCGGCAGGACCACCGTCTCCGTCGAGGACTCCGTCGTGCTCGTCGCCGTGACCGACACGGAAGCGCCTGC
>VGJL01000219.1 GCA_016867495.1 Candidatus Eisenbacteria bacterium
GGTTGCGGGGAAGCTCCGCGTGGCGCGGCGGATCCGGGTTTCGGTGGAGTTCGAGGACTCGGGCAGCGCCAACGAGAAGGTCTCATCCGGTCGTCCGATTCCCCCTTCCTTCGACAGCATCTATCGCAAGCTGATCGTCAACTATCCGCTCCTGAGCGGCGGTATCGAGATCGAGCCCGGCGCCTGGGTTTTGATCTGTCCGAACGACACGCAGGTGACGACGCGCCTGCAGCCTCTGGTGGACTGGCGCAAGCGGATGGGGTATCCGGTGACGGTCGCCACGACGGCGCAGACGGGGACGACGAACACGGCGATCAAGAGCTGGATCCAGAACGCCTACGACACGTGGGAGATTCCCCCCGAGCACATCGTCCTGGCGGGGGACGTCACCGGGACCTACGTGATCCCGACCTGGTACGAGACGCTCTCCGGCTACGGCGGCGAGGGGGATCATCCTTACACGCAGCTCGACGGGGCCGACATCCTTCCCGAGGTCCACATCGGGCGCCTCTCCTTCCAGACGCTGACGGAGCTCGATGTGATCGTCAACAAGATCACCGGATACGAGAGCAACCCGCTCGTCTCCGACCCGAACTGGTTCAGGGGCGCATGCCTCGCCGGAGACGTGGCCGCATCGGGCATCAGCGTCTGGCAGATCCAGCAGTGGATCAAGGTTCGGCTCCGCCAGCTCGGGTACACGCCGATCGACACCGTCTACTCGGGCGACTTCGTGTCTGTCATGCGAAACGCCATGAACCGGGGAATCGGCATCTTGAGCTACAGGGGCACGATCGGGATGAGCGGCTGGTCGAACAGCAACACCTACCAGCTCACGAACGGGATGAAGCTCCCCTTCGTCGTCACGATCACCTGCGGGACAGGATCCTTCACCGACAACTCCTGTCTGACCGAGGGCTTCCTGCGGGCGAACGCGAGCGGCTCTCCGAAGGGGGCGGTCGCCGCGATCGGGACCGCCACGACCGGCACGCACACGCGCTACAACAACTGCATCCACGGCGGCATCTTCCAGGGGCTCCTCTACGAGGATCTCTACAACCTCGGGGCGGCGCTCACGCGCGGGAAGCTGGAGCTGTTCCTGAACTACCAGGCGCACGAGCCGAACCAGGTCACGATCTGGTGCCACTGGAACAACCTGATGGGCGATCCGGCGGTCGATTGCTGGACGGGCACGCCGCAGACGCTGACTGTGACCCACCCCGCAAGCCTCCCGATCGGCGCCAACTCGGTCACCGTGACCGTCCGGAGATCCGGAATCCCGGAAGCCGACGTGAAGGTCTGCCTGCTGAAGGAGGACTTCACCGGCACCGAGACGCAGGTCTATGGCTGGACGGACTCGAACGGCGAGGTCGAGCTTCCAGTCACGGCGACGAGGACGGGGACCATGCTCGTCACGGCGACCAAGCACGATCGCAAGCCCTATCTCTCAGCGATCACGGTGGCCGCCGCGGCCAGGTTCGCCGCGTACGAGGCCTCAGCCATCGATGACGATGCGAGCGGAGGGAGCATCGGAAACGGGGACGGGCTCGTGAATCCGGGCGAGCGGATCGAGCTCAGGGTGCAGCTGAGGAACCGAGGGAGCCAGAACCTCGCCGCCGTGACCGCCGGTCTCGGCTCCGCGGATCCCTACGTCACGATCCTCGACGGCCAGGAGACATTCGGCGATATCGCCGCGGGAGCGACCGCATGGTGCATGGAGGACTTCGACGTGGAGATCGACCCCGGTTGCCCCGACGGACACCAGATCCGATTCGGCCTCGAGGTCTCGTCGGGGCCCGACCTGTGGCACTCCCTGATCGATCTGCCCGTCGTCGCGGCCGAGCTCACAGGCGTCTCCGCGACAATCAACGATCTGGGCGGCAACGGGATCCTCGATCCGGGCGAGACGGCGACAATGGTCGTCACGCTCCGAAACGACGGCCACGCGACGGCGTCGAATGTCCTCGGCCGCCTGGCCGCGCTGAGCCCCTACCTGGTCGTGGTCGACGGGAGCGGCTCGTTCGGAACGCTCGCTGTCGGCCAGGAGGGAAACAACTCCTCGAACCTGTTCAGCGTTTCGGCGGCGGCGGAGACCTTCCCCGGGCATCTGGCGACTTTCGCGGTGGAAGCTGAGTTCTCGGGAGGAGTCCGCGACACCGCTCTGGTCACTGTCCCCGTGGGACAGCGATCGAGCGACGACCCTGCCGGGCCCGACGCATACGGATACTATGCCTTCGACAACACCGACACCGCCTACCCGGATGCTCCGGCCTACGCGTGGGTCGAGGTCGATCCCGAGTTTGGCGGGTTCGGGTGGGAGGTCGCGCTGACCGACTACGGCCCCAACCTGGATGACACCGAGAGGGTCGATCTCCCCTTCCCCTTCACCTACTACGGCCAGACCTACAACCGGATCTCGGTCTGCTCGAATGGCTGGATTGTGATGGGCTGGAGCAATCTGTCGGATCACAGGAACTGGACGATCCCCGGCGCCGTCGGCCCCCAGGGAATCATCGCCGCCTTCTGGGATGACATCCACCTGATCGACGGAGGCCAGGTCTTCACCTGGCACGATACCGCCAATCATCGGTTCGTCATCGAGTGGAGCCGCGTCCTGAACGACATGGGGGGACCGCAGACCTTCGAGATCATCCTCTACGATCCGGCCTACCATGAGACGATGACCGGCGACGGGCCGATCGTCTTCCAGTACATGACCGTCACGAACAACGACTACGCGGACAACTACGCCACGACGGGGATCGAAAGTCCTGACGGGACGACGGGCGTCCTCTACACCTTCTACAGCGACTACGCTCCCGGCGCGGCGACGCTCGCGACGGGACGGGCGATCCGCTTCGTTCCGGTTCTCCCGATCCCCCTCGGGAGCGTCTCGGGTTACGTTGGGAACGGCTCGGCGGGAGGGACTCCGATCACGGGGGCGCAGGTGCGAGTCCAGCAGACGGGCCGCACGTTCCTGACGACGGAGGGAGGCCAGTATGGCGGCTCCCACCCAGCGGGGACCTACACGCTCATCGCGAGCCATGCCGGCTTCGAGCCCGACACGGCTCTGGGGGTGGTGATCGCCGTGTCACAGCCCACGCTCCAGGACTTCGAGCTGATCGACAACCTGGGGCCCTTCATCACGACCACGCTTCATGCCTCGACGACCGACACGCTGGGCCCCTACACGATCCCGGTCACGATCACAGACGCCTCCGGAGTCGCGAGCCAGACGCTCCGCTACCGGGGCGCGAGCGGGGCGTACGCGGAGGCGCCCCTGGTCTCGCAGGGGGGCGACAGCTACCTCGCCGAGATTCCGGGGCAGTCGTACCTCACGCGCGTCGAGTACTACGTCGTGGCAAGGGATGTCGCTGAACGCGAGTCGCTCGATCCGCCGGGCGCGCCGGCCTTCTTCCACTCCTTCTTCGTGGCGCCCGAGACCAACCTCTTCGCGGATGAGATGGAGATCGACCAGGGGTGGACCGTGGGAGCGCCCGACGACGACGCGACGACGGGGATCTGGGAGCGGGTCGACCCTGTCGGCACCTACGTCGGGTCCGACCCGGTCCAACCCGAGGACGATCACACTCCCGACCCGGGGACCTTCTGCTTCGTCACGGGCCAGGCATCCGCGGCCGACCCGGGGCTGAACGATGTCGATGGGGGCAAGACGACCCTCACTTCCCCCCTTCTGAACCTTTCCTCCTACGGCACAGTCCGCCTCGAGTACTACAGGTGGTACACGAACGACATGGGGAACAATCCGGGACAGGACTCCTGGGTCGTTCAGGTCTCGGAAGACGACGGGCAGAGCTGGGTCGACCTCGAGAACACCACCGCCTCGGCTCGGAGTTGGACGCGCATGGAGTTCGATCTCGGCGACTACATCTCTCTCACACCCACCGCGCGGTTGCGCTTCGTCGCTTCCGACTATCCCGGAGGATCGCTCGTGGAGGCTGGCGTGGACGACGTGCGGCTGCTGTTGACGGGCGTGGTCGGCGCTCCCGAGACGAATGCCGGGCCTTCGGTCTTCTC
>VGJL01000220.1 GCA_016867495.1 Candidatus Eisenbacteria bacterium
GGGCAATGGAGTCGGGCGGTGACCTTCGAGCAATGCGGTCATAGGCGCAGCTATCGATGTCATCTGGAGGCGCTGGATCACTTCCTTGCTCTCCCCGTCCTCGGCGGCATCCAGCACGACTATCGCCTGGCGGCCTGAGACCGCTCTTCGTGTGGGTCCGCGTGAGATCGACACGGGGCACAAGCGCCCGGTCTCTTCGCTCCTGATACTCAGCGCTCTCATCGTTAGTACGAATGAGACGGGAGGATCGCTCAACTGCTGCATCGCGACCTGTCCGCGCTGACTTCGTCGGCCCCAAGCCCTCCGTCCCCACCCCGAATGAGGTTTTCGCGGAGCACGGGGGCTTCCGCGGAGGACGACAGGGTTCTCGATCACGAAAAACGAACTTGATGTGTTTGATTTTCATGGTATGTTGAGGCCATGGTGGATCGCCCTCAATTACTGGCCGACATCCGCGCGGCGCTCAAGCGCAGTCGAGTTGTGGCCCTGATCGGACCCCGGCAGTCCGGCAAGACCACCATCGCGAGGCAGATCGTGCCCCCGGAATCCCCGTGCTACTTCGACTTGGAAGACCCGACGAGCCTCGCCCGACTCACCGAACCGATGACGGCGCTCTCCCCCCTGCGAGGGATGGTGGTCATCGACGAGGTTCAGCGGCGTCCCAATCTCTTTCCCATCCTGCGCGTGCTGGCAGACCGGAGGCCGCTGCGGGCACGATTCCTGATCCTGGGCAGTGCTTCGCCAGGACTACTGCGCCAGTCCTCGGAGTCCCTCGCCGGGCGGATCGAGACGATCACCATGATGGGCTTCGGACTGTCTGAGCTGGGAAAGGAGGCCGCGACGAGGCATTGGCGGAGAGGGGGCTTTCCTCTGTCGTACCTCGCACGCTCCGAGGCGGAAAGCCTCCGATGGCGGAGCCAATTCACTCGAACGTTTCTGGAGCGCGACCTCCCACAACTGGGCATCGGTGTTCCCGCCACGACGATGCTGCGCTTCTGGACGATGCTCGCCCACTACCAAGGAGGCATCTGGAACGCAGCAGAGCCCGCCCGATCCCTAGGCCTGAGCCAGCCCACAGTCCGGCGCTATCTCGATTTGCTAACCGATCTCTTCATCGTCCGCCAGCTTGCACCCTGGCACGAGAATCTCAAGAAGCGGCAGGTCAAATCGCCGAAGGTCTACATCCGCGACAGCGGCCTGTTGCATCAGTTGCTGGGGATTGCCACTGATAAGGACCTGTCGTCCCATCCCAAGAGCGGTTCCTCGTGGGAGGGGTACGCGATCGAGGAGGTTCTGAGGGTTGCGAGACCGAGCGAGGCGCACTTCTGGGCTACGCACACGGGCGCCGAGCTGGATCTGTTGCTCACGCTGCAAGGTCGACGGATAGGTGTCGAGGTGAAGCGGCAAGATGCTCCGCGGCTGACTCCCTCAATGCGCATTGCTCTCGACGACCTGAGGTTGGACCAACTCACGGTTCTCTACCCGGGGAGTACGGTATACGACCTCGCCGACCGGGTGCGTGTCGCGCCGCTGGCCTCGCTGGCCGATGGCGATCCGTCGATACTCCTCCCGCGCGGACGAAGGAGGGGTCGACGTGCTCCGAGGGCAGAGAGCAGTTCGTAGATCGTCTCGTTCAGGGAGCCGGAGAAGAAGCGTACGATCTCTGTCCTTCAGTCCCAACGGTCCCTCGCCCTCGAAAACCTCGCCCTGCCTCACCAACTCGATGTTCTTCAACGACCGTCATCCGCTGGCATCGAGAAGGGTTCCGTCTCCATTGGAGGGGGAAGAGCCGAGGTGGTGAGTCGGGCAGACCCAAGGTCACTCGCGAGATCCGGGATCTTATCCGGCAGCTGTCGCGGGCCTATCCGCTCTGGGGAGCCCCGCGCATCCACGGCGAACTTCTGACGCTCGGGATCGATGTCGGACAGGCGACGGGCTCGAAATACATGGCGCGTCACCGGAAACCTCGTGACCGCGAACTCGACTGCCAGGTGGACGGGGCGGCAGATGATCGAGGCGTTCCCGTGGGACACGGCACCGAAGTACCAGCTCCGGGACCGAGACGGAATCTACGGAACGCCGTTCGTCCCGCGGGTGAAGGGGATGGGAATCGACGAGGTGCCGATCTCGCCCCGATCGCCTTGGCAGAATCCGTATGTGGAGCGGGTGATCGGATCGGTCCGGAGGGAGTGCCTGGATCACGTGATCATCTTCAGTGACAGACAGCTTCGACGCGTGCTCAGGGAGTGCTTCAGCTACTACCACGGTTCCCGAACGCATCTCGGGTTGGAGAAGGATTGCCCGGTGCAGAGAGAGAAGGAGCCACCCCGTGGCGGGCCCGTTCGGAGCAGACCGATGGTGGGTGGCCTGCATCATCGGTACTTCCGTCAGGCTGCATGAAGTCGGCGCTCGCCCTGACCGTCCTTTCTCTTCGGCCCGAGCCGGGGGGGCCGAACGTGGGCCACGCCCCCTCTGGCCATCCCCGCCACCAAGGCGTAGCATCACTGGCAGCGTAACCAAGGGCAGTCTCGAACGCCCGGCAAGCCATCGACAACCGGATGGGGCTTTCAGAAGGGACAGGGCTGACTGGGTCCTGGGAGTGGAGCCTATGCAAGAAGCAACTTGTTGCCCGTTATGCGAATCCGAGCAGATTGAAAGGATCGCCCGGCATCGGTTCACATTTCCGGGTAACAACGTCTGCGAGCATCTCGCGGATGCGACGTACGAACGGCTGTGGATCTTGTTTGACCGGATCTTGAAGAACCGCGAGCCGGTCTTCTTCCGTTCCATGATTTGCAACCAATGCGGATTGATCTTCACCGACCCGCGGTTTTCCGAAGCCGATCTCAGGATCAAGTATGACGCCATCCAGGAGCTCGGTTCGGTGAAGTACCGGACCCGGCTGAATCCGCCGTCGAAACTGGACGCCCGGGCCCGTCGGATCCACCGCCTGGTTAGTCCCCACATCAAGCCGGGGTCCGCCAAGACCAGAGTCCTGGACTATGGAGGCGCGTCGGGCTACAATCTGACTCCGTTTGTACCGAGCTGCGACTGTGGCGTTCTGGACTTCGAACAATGGGACTTGCCACCCGGCATCCGGTACTTGGGGAAGGACACCGCCGACTTGCGGAACGGCGAGATCTTCGACGTGATTCTTCTCTTGCACACCCTCGAGCACGTGGTCCGGCCCAGAGCCCTGATCACGGATCTGAGCAGGGCACTCGCCCCCGATGGGATCCTCTACGTCGAGGTGCCGCTGGAGTGTTTCCGGGAATGGAGGCGCATTGTCGAGCCTCTGACCCATGTGAACTTCTTCTCCGAGGAAAGCCTCTGCAATTGCCTCGAGTCCTGCGGGCTATCGACGCTCCACTTGTCGAGCGCCTACCAGTGGGTCACCCACGGAAAGATGTGGTGCGTCAACATCGTTGGCGGCAAGAACCCGCCCGCCGGCCTGCGGCCTCCGCGGCCCCTCTCAACGAGGACGCAAATGCGGAAGCGAAGCTATTATCGGGCGTTCCTGAACTCCCGAACTCTCCGGAGGGTGTTGCGGAGAACCCTGGGCCTCTGATCTGCGCACAGACGAAGTAGGCGTAAGGTAAAACAATTCGGACGAGGGTCGACCGCGGCGGGGGACGGGAGTTCGGGAGCTCTGCGGGGGCGGTTTTCAGTCGAGAGGTCGGCTGTTCAGGTCCGCGTGCAGGGGTGATGGTTGTCCCTTCTGAAAACCCCGTCCTTCTTGCCTGGCTTGCTATTGGGCAGAGCTCCGCGGTAGCTTCCCGGCCATGCTTCTTACCGAGCTTCGCACCCTGATCTCCGCCCTGCAGTCTCAGCGTGCACTGGCTGTCGAAAACCCCGCCCTGCGTCACCAACTCGATGTTCTTCAACGACCGTCATCCGCTGGCATCGAGAAGGGTTCCGTCTCTAAATGAGCGCCGACGCATTCTCCATCACAATGTGACCGCGAACCCGACTGCCCGGT
>VGJL01000221.1 GCA_016867495.1 Candidatus Eisenbacteria bacterium
TGGCTTCCTGGATCCTGGTTACGGCGGCCAGGAGTACGACGTCGAGGCCACCTATCTCGCATATGACAATTCATTTGCCTATATCGGGATCGTGACGGGATTCCCGCTTGCGGGGCGCACCGGATGGAACGGCTACTACTACCAGCACTTCGCGGCCGGAGACATCGGGATCGACATGAACGACGACGATGTCTATGACTACGCCGTCGACACGAGCGCGGGCGGCGCGCTCCGCTGGGGCGATCTCGTGTGGCAGGATCCGCATCTTGCCGGCCAGCCCGCGTGGGGCGGCGCGGCCGATCCGCTCCTGGTCACGGCTTGGCAGAACAGCTCTCCGATCGAGGCCTTCCGCTATGGCGCGTTCGACGGGCGCTACTCGATCGAGGCGATCATCGATCGCGAGGCGCTGGGGTTCCTAAACGAGTCGATGATGATCCACTGGACGATGGGATGCGGCAACGACCTGGCCGAGGTCGACATGGCCGTCACCCCCGTTCCCGAGCCCGCGACCCTGATGCTGCTTGGCGGCGGGTTGATGCTGAGCGGCATCGCCGCGCGGTCGCGCAGGAAGAAGAAGTAGGCCTGAGAAGAAAGCCACCTCCACGAGGCGGGGCCCGGGATTGAACCCCGGGCCCCGTTTTCGTTTGCGCGCTCGGGCATCGCGGTCTCTCGCGACCGCTCTGGGGCCCGGGCATGGACCGCGCGGCGGGCATCTGAGAGACTCGGCACGGGAACACAACCGGCGCAGGCAGTCGCGCCTAAGGAGCGATAGCGAGATGGAACCTGGCGAGAATCGGGAGCCGCAGGGACCTTCGCCGCGCAGTATGCGCGGGAGGCTCGCCCTCTACTATAGGCACAACGAGCGGCTTCTGGGCGAGGGGCGCCAGGAGATCGCGCCGCAGGATCTGGCCGCGGACCTCGGGCTCGACGAGCAGATCGTCGCCGCCGACATGAAGAGGCTCGGGATCGAACCGGGCCCCTCCGGCGCGCTCGCGACCCAGCAGATCAAAGCGGTCGCGGAGCATCAGCTCGGGCTGCGGCCTGTCAACACCGCCGTTCTCGTCGGGATGGGCAGGCTCGGGGCGGCCATCGCCTCCTATGAGGGATTCGGCGCTCACGGGATGCGGATCATGGCCGTCTTTGACGACGATCCCGCAAAGATCGGGAGGTTCCAGGGGGGGCACAAGGTCCTGCCGCTGGAGCAGCTCGAGGATGTGATCAACATCTTCGAGATCCGCCTGGCGGTCCTCACGGTGCCGGCCGAGGCGGCGCAAGCGATCGCGACCCGCCTGGCCCGGGCCGGGGTGGCGGCGATCTGGAACTTCGCGCCGGTGCGGCTCGACCTTCCGGAGGGAGTGGTCGTCCGCAACGAGCACATCACGGCGGGCCTGGCCCAGCTCTGCAGCGATCTGCGCGAGGCCAATCTGCGCCGGTTGCCGCCGGAGGAGGATTGAAGGGCCGCCGGACAAAACAGCCGCTTGATCCCAACTTAGGCTGGGTTCGGTCACCGTCCAGGACCACCCGGCCTTGTCGCTCTCACCCTGAGGAACGTGGTCGGCCTTCCCGGTCACTTCGCGCTATGATTCGTGGCGCGCCGATCGGGACCCCAACGAGAGCGGAGTTCTCGACGCCGACGGCATCGGAGGAGATTTTCAGGATGCACAACGAGACTTCAAGATCGAGCCGACGGCATGCAGGATGATCGAAAGCATGCGATCGATGCTACAAGCAGAGACGGCCTAACCGCAAGCGCGGCAAGCCGGACGAGATTTGTGGGAAGCACACGCAGCGCCTTGCGGTTCGCCTGTCAGAACCCTCCTTACGCGCGCGATCCCGCGGACTTTCGGCACGCATCCATGTAGGCAACCCGAAACGGAGCGATCGGCTACCGGATTATGGTCCACCTTCCAGGGAGGATCGCGTCGCCGAGGTGGATCGAGTAAAAGTACGATCCGGTTTCCAGGCGCCGCCCACTCTGGTCCAACGTGTCCCAAGAGATGCTTTGCAGTCCTGGCCCCAGCTCACCGTACCGCCGGATATCGGCCAGCCTTCCATCAGCCGAGAAGACCTCGAGCCACACATCGGTCTTCTTGGGCAAGTAGAGGCGAATGGTCCCCCAGCTCGCTATCGGGTTCGGGCCCGCCGACAGCACCTCTGCCCGGCCTGAGCCGGCGACACTGACGGAGATCGGCCCGTACGCCTCCCCCGGCGTCTCGCCGATGGCGATCGAATACCAATAGGTCGTCCCCGGTGTCACCGTCTCGTCACAGTAGGTCTGGGGCGCCCCCGGGGTTCCTGTCACAGTGGCAAGCAAGGCCCCGCGGGACGCAGCGTCCGTTGATCGGTACACTTGGATTTCACCTTGGGTGACGTCCGCACCCAAGGTCCAGCGAATCTCGACGCCGAAGCTCACCTCCTCCGCCGTCACGTCCCGCCACACCACGGGAGTCGGCGCTTGGACGGTGAAACCTATCGTCATGAAGTCGTCGCAGCCATCCAGAATTCCCTCAAAGTCGAGGTCCATCGTTCCGGATCGGTTCACATCCACGACAATGTCGTAGTCGCCGATGGCGTTTGCGGCGGGCCAGATCGTCGTCAAGGCGAACTCTCCGTCGCCGCCGATGTGCACCACTTCGTGTCCTCCGGAGACATCAGCGAGAGCAGCTCCATCTATCCACGCCGCATTGTCCCTGTTGGCGACCACGTATACCCGCACATCGTCATTTGTCGGGTACCAGGTGCCGCGGCAGCAGATGCGATCCCCAAGCGTGAACGCTGACTGGAGGTTTCCGGCGGCATCGCGCGATGTCAATGTGGGGTAGTAGTTCATGCCGTGATTCGCGTAGGCGGATGCTATCCACGCGTCATGCGGCGTTCCATTTCGGGGATTCGCGTCGTCATCGTTCTGGATCAGGAGCTGGTTGAAGAAGTCCCGCGGGTGCCGGTGCTGCGGGTCGTTAGGCGGCTGAAGTCCTTCGAGGGCTTCCCAGAGAAGCAGATGCCAGTACTCCTGCCAGGCCGGATCAGGCGACTCCGCCGCTTGCCACCATGCGGCGGCTATGGCCCAGCGGCTCTCGTAGTACCGGTGATCGCTCTCGGTTATTCCATTAGCACCGTCTTGATCTCGAATCGTCATGTCTCCGACGTTGGTGCGCAAGTCATGTTGGCTATCTGCTCCTGAGCAGTCCGGTTGACTGGGCGTCACGTATGTCGGAGTGTCCAAGAAGAGGCAGGGATAATAGGTTGGAATGGCTTCGTCCATCGCATCCCATGAAGATCCGCCACTCTGGTTGATCCAGTGCCCTTCGTTCACGTTGAAGACAATGAACCGCTCCGGGTTTTCCGGAGAGCTCATTTCGTGACTCCGGCCAGGTCGCCGGGAGTCGGTCGACGGTGATAGTGCGCCTCCTCGTGCTCGAGCGGGGGAACATGCCCGATCGGTCCAAGGAGACGGGATCGAACCGGGCCCCTCCGGTGCGCTCGTGACCCAGCAGATCAAGGCGGTCGCGGAGGATCAGCTCGGGCTGCGGCCGGTCAACACCGCTGTTCTCGTCGGGATGGGCAGGCTCGGGGCGGCCATCGCCTCCTACGAGGGATTCGGCGCGCACGGGATGCGGATCATGGCCGTCCTTGACGACGATCCCGCGAAGATCGGGAGGTTCCAGGGGGGGCACAAGGTCCTGCCGCTGGAGCAGCTCGAGGATGTGATCAACATCTTCGAGATCCGCCTGGCGGTCCTCACGGTGCCGACCGAAGCGGCGCAAACGATCGCGACCCGCCTGGCCCGGGCCGGGGTGGTGGCGATCTGGAACTTCGCGCCGGTGCGGCTCGAACTTCCGGAGGG
>VGJL01000222.1 GCA_016867495.1 Candidatus Eisenbacteria bacterium
AGAACGCTCCCAATCCGTTCGGAGCCGAGACCATGATCCGGGTCGACCTGCCGCAGCCGAGGCATGTCGAGTTGACGATCTACGATATTCAGGGTCGATCTGTTGCGACCATCCTGGATGAGGAGATGATCGCCGGCACGCACGAGGTTGCTTGGGACGGCCGCGGTGGCGGCGGGGAGCCGCTCGCCTCGGGGATCTACTTCTGCATTCTGAGGACGGAAGGCTACAGGCAGGCCATTCGAATGATGCTCGCCCACTGACAGAGGCTGATCCACAGTCGGTCGCAGGAGGGGCGTCCGGGAGGGAGATCGACCTCCGGATGCCCTTCCTTGGTCGCCTTCCCGGCCCAGTCCTCCTCTTGCCGCGAACGCCGGGGCAGGGTACCCTTGCCGCGGTTGTTGTGAGAGATCGAACCGGGGTGACCCGTCATCCGCAGGATTGGCGAGCGTCGAGGCGAGCTGCATCAGAGCGAATTCAACGCATTCCGGGATGATGGCGCCCCCTCTCGCGAGGAGGTAGGGCGGTGGTTCCAGGAACCTCAGCCTCGGCGGCGCGCGGCCGCGAAGAAGAGCTGCGGCTCATCCGCGCCGCGCGCGACGGGGATGGGACCGCCTACGGCCGCCTCGTGACACCTCTCCTGCCTGCGCTGCATGACTTCATCCGGCACGAGCTCCGGTCCCGTCCCGATCTGGAGCCGGACGATGTTCTACAAACCGCACTCCTCACAGGCTGGAAGGCGCTCGAGCGCTACCTCGAGCAGTATTCGTTTCGCAGCTACATCTTCGGCATCGCGCGCCAGACAGCCTTTCGATTCACCCACGACATCCCGGTGGAAGTGACGATCGACTGGGGAGAGGAGGGCGGGAGACCCGTCGGCGAGCCTCCGCCGTCGACCTATGAGGAGATCGACGATCGCCTGGCTCCCATCGTGGGCACGAAGCGCTTCCGCCGACCCGACGCGGGCGTCGAGCCCCTTGGGGTGTTCCGCGAGATGCTCGAGGCGATGCTCTGGTACGGCGGCTATCCCCACCAGCAGGTCGCCTTCGGCTACAGCATCGTTCTCTGGGGCAAGCGGAAGGAGGAGCGGAGAGCCAGAGGCGCGAGCGCGGCGAGACTCCGCGGCCTCGAGGAGGAAGTCCTGGATCGCGCTTCGGAGAAGGTCCCGATCACGGGAGATCCGGACCGGGTCGTGCGGGAGCTCTCCGACGCGGCATTGCGGGAGTCGACCGCGGAGTTCCGGTCGGAGCTGGAGGGGCGGGATTACCTGCGGGAGGATGCCCTCGACACGGTTTTCGAGCCGCTTGATTACCGCCTGGGCCTCAAGGGACAGGCTCTTTTCGCGCGCGATCAGACCTCGGCGGAGGCCTTCAGGCATCTCCGGGACAGCCTCATTGCCCGGACGGTTCTCAAGGAGTACTTCGGCAAGGATCCCCGCAAGTCGATCGCCGACTGGACCAACACGGTGAAGCGCCGAACCCGGGAGGCGTTCCTGGGCGAGCTGGACCCGTCCCGCTCGCCGCTCCCCTGGCCCGAGGGTCACGAGAACCGGCGCTCGGCGCCGTAGTACGGGCACCGAGGGGGAAAGGACTATCCATGACACATCCGCAGCAATCCCGCCTCCTGGCGCTGCTCGCAGGATCGCTGAGCGAGGAGGACGCGTCCGACCTGTTCGGCCACCTGGCGTTCTGTGAGGCGTGCGCCGGGCGCTTGCGTGCCCTTGAGATGATCCGCGCCGACTATGACGGAGCCTGGGAGCGATTCGTAGAGGCTCTGGCTACTGGGGCAGAGGCGGTTGCCGTGCCCGAAACGGTCGCGGCGACAGAGCACAGTCGGACGAGGAGCCTCGCCCTCGCCGTCCGGCTCTTGCTGGACACTTCCCGCCGCTTGGCTGCGCTGGGGACGCAGACCGTCTCTGACCTCGTATCAGGCGCCGCCGGCTATGGAGAGCCCCAACTTTGCCCACAGTTCGAGGGAGTAGGGGATCCCGACCTTGTGGAGGAGATCCATCGCTGCAGGGCGGATGCTTCGGCTGACCTTGATGCCGGGGATGCTTCGGCGGCGCGGCGGAGACTCGAGGAGGCGGAGCGTCTTCGAGAGGGCGTGTCAGCGGTAGCGGAGTTGGATGCGACGGGCGAGGGCCGCCCGCCACTGCGTCTGATTGCCGATTCGCGCCGGGGAACGATCACGGCTCTCGCGTTCGTCGAAGGAGACAGGCCCGGAGCGGCGTCCGCCGAGGGACTCTCCTGGATGGGGCGCGTCGTCCTTCTGCGGATGGATGGATCGAGTCCGGCCGTGGCGGACTTCAAGTCCGTCGAGGGCGCGAGCTACCTTCTTGCCGAGATCGACTGGAAAGAGGGAGGGGAGTTCGTAGTCGGTGTGGAGGAAGTGGACGGAGAGTGAGTCTGCCCGATGCCCCAAGAAGAGAAGGTCAGACACCATGCACGCGTGTGGGGAGCGGGTCTGTGCGGAGGGAAGATGAAGACGCTTCTCAGTTCTCTGCTGATTGTCGCCGCGATGCTTCTTGGCGGGAGTTCCTCTCTCGGGGGGACGGCTTCACTCCCCGGGAAGGCTAACCGCGATGACGGAAGCGTGGTGTCGAGTGGCCCAGCCGCCTGGGCACGGGGCGGGGCCGACATCTCGGCCTCAGACGCCGAGAGAGCCCACTCCGCGCTTCTGCGGCAGCAGATCTCCGCTGACAGCGCCGCGGCTGCCGCCGCGGAGGCAATCCAGTCAAGAGGCATTGGCCGAGATCGTCATCGACAGCATAGCGAGCCGGCGGAAGGGCAGATCGAGTGGCTTGGCTGCTCTGGAGGGTGGATCACGGGTCTGGCTCGCAAGGGCGACTTTGTTTACGCGGCGGCGGGAGGGGCGATCCTGGTCTTCGATGTGAGCGACCCGATGCGTCCGGAGGTCGTTCGCAGTCTGCGTCTCGATTGGGCCTCGACAGTCTCCGTCGATGGGGACCGTCTATACGCGAGGGGGGCGCTGGGTGATCTGAGAATCTACGGAATCGAGAACCCGACGCAACCGATCCTCCTCGGCAGCCATCCTGTTGGTTACTTGTACATGCCACCGTTGGTTGCCCGAGGAGATGTTGTTGCAGTTGGCCAGGCCGGCTCCGTCGACCTGGTCGATGCTGGCGATCCCGAGAACGTCACGGTCCTCGCGAGCGTCCCGATCGAAGGCGCGGTCCGCGGAATCGACTGGCGTCCCCCCTACCTCTTCGCCGGTGGAAGCACAGAGGTCCTGATTCTGGATACAACCGATCTACAATCCCCCGTGCGGATCGCCTCGATACCCCTGGCCGCGGAGGCGCGAGGCATCGCCGTGGCCGACACGCTCCTCTTTGTCGCGAGGACGGATTCGCTGATCGCCTACTCCATCCATGAGATCGAGTCGCCGCGGTTCTGCGCTGCTTCCCGCATCTCGCCGATCTTGCAGGGGCATCCGGTGGGCTTCGCGGTCAGGGGCGACAGGCTCTACTTTGGCGGAGCGTTTCACTGGGAGACGCGGTGCTACGACATCTCGCCACCCTGTCGCCTCGAGGAGCTTTGCGCGTACTCGGGCGAGTTCTCGCAGTGGCACCCGCAGACTTCCCTCGTCCTGATGGACGATGTTCTGCTCGCGGGAGGATGGGGCGGGCTGCGGTCGTTCGATCTCGACTCAGGCGAATGCCTCCCCGAGCCGGCGGTCTACCCGCTTCCCGACAATGCGAGAGGGATCGGCGTCTTGGGGAACAGGGCCTTCGTGACATCGGATTACAGGTTCCTGGAATTCGAGGTGGGTGCCGATCGCACGCCGCGAGCGGTCGCGGAAGTCTACCCCGATGGATATCTCGGCTAC
>VGJL01000223.1 GCA_016867495.1 Candidatus Eisenbacteria bacterium
GTTCGATCTTCTTGCCCTGCGGGGTGCTGGTGATCCGGCTTCCCGGCGGGATCGAGTGGATGAGCCATGTGTTGCCGCCCACGATCGACCCCTTCCCGATCACGGTGTCGCCTCCGAGGATCGTCGCCCCGGCGTAGATGACGACGCCGTCCTCGAGCGTCGGATGTCGCTTGCGGTCCCGGATGATGTTCCCCCGCTCGTCCTTGGGGAAGGAGAGGGCGCCGAGGGTGACTCCCTGGTAGATCTTCACGTTGGCGCCAATGTCCGTCGTCTCCCCGATCACGACCCCCGTCCCGTGGTCGATGAAGAAGCTCTCTCCGATGCGGGCTCCCGGATGGATGTCGATCCCCGTCTCCCTGTGCGCGTACTCGGTCATGATGCGCGGCAGCAGGGGCACCTCGAGAAGACGCAGCCGGTGCGCGACCCTGTAGACGCTGATCGCCTTCAGGCCCGGATAGGAGAGGATGATCTCCGCGAAGCTCTTGGCGGCCGGATCCCCGTCGAAGGCGGCCTGGACGTCCAGCGTCAAGGACCTGCGCACGTCAGGGAGCGCGTCGATGAAGCCCTCGACGGCCGCGTCGGCGAACTTCACGCAATGCTCGCACGACCCCTCAACGGCGCACTCGAACCGCGAGGCGAGGTAGATCTGCTCGTGCAGCTCGTCGGCGACGTCGTCGAGGAGAGCGCCCACGTGATACGACACATTGTCGCGCGTCAGGTGCTGGTTGCCGAAGTAGCCCGGGTAGAGGAGCTCGAAGATCCTCTCCAAGAGGTTCGTCGTGATCTCCTCGGAAGGCAGGCGCTTCGTCTGGTCGAGGTTGTGGGCGGTCGGAAGCTCGTCGTTGTAGGTCTCGATGAGCCGCCGCGTCACATCGGCCAGCATGTCCTGGATCGGTCGCTTCTTCATGGCGCGAGGAACGGGTTGGTCGCCCGCTCCGCTCCTATGGTGGTCGCCGGACCGTGCCCCGGGACGACCACTGTCGCGTCGGGATACGGCAGGAGGCGCTTGCGAATCGAGTTCAGGATCAGATCCATGTCCCCTCCCCAAAGATCGGTTCTCCCGATGCTTCCGCAGAACAGGGTGTCGCCCGAAAGGATGTAGGCGGGCTTCGCCGCGTCATTCGGTCCGGACTCCGACACGGCGAGGCAGAGACTGCCGGGGGAGTGGCCGGGGGTGTGGAGGATCTTCCCCCGCAGGGCGCCGATCCGCAGGGTCTCGCCGTCTTGCACTTCCCGGCCGATCTCGGCCGTCTCGATCTTGGGCAGGCCGAAGAGCTGGGCCTGCAGCTCGGCGTGATCGTAGAGATACCTGTCCCCGGGATGCAGCAGGACCGGCGCGCCTGTCGACCTGGCCACTGCGCATGTCGCCCCGAGATGGTCCAGATGCGCGTGCGTCTGCAGGATCGCCTCCACGGTGAGCTTGTGCCTTCCGATGACGTCGAGGATCCGGTCCGCCTCGTCCCCGGGATCGATCACCAGGGCGCGTCGTGTCTCGCCGCACCCCAGAACCGTGCAGTTGCATTGAAGGAGGCCAACAGAGAGAGTTTCGATGATCATGACGTCGCCAACATCCATCGGATGACCGAACCGGGAAGATTAGCAAAACGCCGTTCCGAAGGCAAGGGAGGTTCTCGTGGCAGGGGGAGCGCTCGTGGGGAGGCCCTCGTGATGATGGAACGCCCGCCTGTCCTCGCGCCGAACGGAGCGGTCGCGACGGCGCATCCCCTCGCGACGGCAGCCGCGCTGGAGATGCTGCGGCGCGGGGGCTCGGCCGCGGACGCGATCGTCGCCGCGGGGAGCGTCCTCCTGGTCGTCGAGCCCTGGGCGAGCCATCTCGGAGGCGATGCCTTCGCCATCGTCTTCGATGCGGCGAGCGGCAGGGTCCGGGCCTTGCAGGGTAGCGGGATCGCTCCGCGGGACCTCGATGCCGGCGCGATGCTCGGGCGGGAGATCCCTCCGCGCGGCGCGCTGTCGATCACCGTCCCCGGAGTCGTGAGCGCCTGGTTCCGCTTGCTGCGCGGATGGGGCCGGCTCGATGCCGCGGAGGTCTTCGCCCCGGCGATCGAGATCGCGCGCGGGGGCTTCCCGGTCCACGACCGTTGGGCGCGCATGGCGCGGCTTCATCGCGCGCTTCTCGCCGAAGATCCCGGCCTCGCGGCCCTCTTCCTCCCGCGGGGAGAGCCGCGGGGAGCGGGAACATGGGTGCGGCAGCCCGACCTCGCCGACACGCTGGGCGCGATCGCCCGCGATGGGGAGGATCTCTTCTATCGAGGGCCGCTCGCCGCGCGCATCGTGGACGAGATCCGCTCGCGCGGCGGCGCGCTCTCTTCGGACGATCTGAGCGGGCACAGGACGGAGGAGGTCGATCCTCTCTCGATCGATCTGGACGGGGCGATCGTCTGCGAGCAGCCTCCGGTGTCGCAGGGGGCGATGGTGCTGGCGATCCTGCGCGTGCTCAAGGAGACCGACCGCCTCGGATGGCGCCTCTCGGACGATGGGCCGCGCGCGATCGCGCGCGAGATCCACCTGCAGGTCGAGGCCTACCGCCTGATCCGGGTGGAGCGGGACGCCTGGCTCTGCGATCCGCGCTCCGCGCCGGCGCAGGTCGAGGAGGGGATCGCGAGGTGGCTCTCGCGGGACCACGCGGCCAACCTCGCCGCGCGGATCGATCCCGAACGAACAGCCGCCGCACGCGAAGACACGCGCGCGGCGGGCGCGGAGACGACCTATCTCTGCGCCGTCGATGGCGCGGGGAACGCGGTGAGCTGGATCCAGTCGATCTTCCATGCTTTCGGGGCCGGGTGGATCGTGCCGGGGACCGGGATCCTCCTGAACTGCAGGATGGCTGGATTCTCGAGCGATCCCGCCTCGCCCAACAGGCTCGAGGCGGGCAAGAGGCCGGTGCATACCCTCAATCCCTGGATGGTCCTGCGTGGAGGCCGGCCGTGGCTGCTGGGGGGGACGCCCGGCGCGGAGGCGCAGATCCAGGTCAATGTGCAACTCCTGCGCGCGAGAGTCGTCCGCGGACTCCCGCTCGCCGAGGCGATCCGCTCGCCGCGCTGGTCGATCGACGAGAGAGATCGGCTCTGTCTCGAGGCGCGCATCCCGCGAGAGGTTCGAAGACGCCTCGAGCATCGGGGACATCGGGCGATTCGCCTTGGGCCCTGGGAGGGGCCGGGCCTCGCGCAGGCGATCGAGCGGCTCGACGAGGGCGGATGGCTCGCCTGCACCGATCCGAGAGGTGAGGGGCTCGCGGCGGGGCGCTGAGAGAGTCGTGCCTTCGAACAGGCAGTTCGCCGAGGGACATCGCCGCCGCTCATCGGAGTCTCAGAAAGTCGTCCGTCGTCGCCCTGCGCAGCTGCCCGATGGTAGTACCGCAGCATCCCGCCGAGTCGTGTCCGGCACTGGACCGGACCGGAGGTGCGGAGATACTCGCTGACCTCTTGCTGCTGCCGGTTGATCAGGCCGGCCAGGATGGTGAGGAGTAGCTGCCAGGGTTGGAGGACGAAGTTCATGGTTGGTCCGACGCCGGAGCGGCAAGAGGGAGAGCTTCGGGCGCATGACTCAGCCGGTCAACCGGCTGAAACCAGTGCTGGACGAAGGCCCGCAATCAAGAGCACGAGCGTGAGTTGCGCCTCGGCTGAGTATCTTGACCATACGGGGATCGAGATTACGGAGCTCTCGTAGAATAGGGCAGGTTACTGCTCCAGTATCGCCCTGGTGCGCTCCCGAAGTTGCGGGAGTTCTCTCTCCACCGCCTCCCAAACGACGTCCGTGTCGATCCCGAAGTAGTCATGCACAAGGATGTT
>VGJL01000224.1 GCA_016867495.1 Candidatus Eisenbacteria bacterium
GGAGGACGATCCCGTCGGATGGATCCATGCGCACGCGCTCCGGCACAGGCTCCTTCGCGGTCCCGGGCACCGACTCAGGTTCCAGGTCGACCGGGAGCGGGGCCGAAGCCACGGCGTTCTCTACACGCCGCCGCCGCTGACCGAGGCGCTCGTCAGCGCGGTGCTCGGGGAATGGGAGCGGGCGGCCGGGGGCGAGAGCCTTTCTCTCTTCGGCGCGACTTCGCGCAGGGAGGCTCAGCCCCTGCGGATCCTGGACCCAGCCTGCGGGAGCGGACAGTTCCTGCTCTCCATCGCCCGCCGCCTGCTCAGGAGCGGGAATGGAAGCGGCGCGCCGCGGCGCCCCGACGATCTGCTTGGCGTCTTCCGCGCCATGCACGGAGTCGACATCGACCCTCAGGCCGCGACGCTCGCCGCCCTCAACCTTTCGCTCCAGGCCGTCCGCGCGGTCTGCCGCTCGCAAGAGGCCGATCCGCAAATCGTCGTTCGCTGGTTGCAGGAGCAGCTCGGCCCGGGCTTCCCCTGGTTTCTCGGCGGGCAGGTCCATCAGGGCAACGCCCTCATGCTCGCCGCCAAGCAGGATGTGAGGACATTCCGCTGGGCGGAGAGGTTCCAGACGATCTTCGGCGGGGACCGCCCCGGCTTCGACATCGTGATCGGCAATCCGCCCTGGGTCTCCTACGGGCTGCGCGATCGCGCGGGCGTGGAGGAGGAGGAGTCCGCGTACCTGCGAGGACTCTTCACGTACGGCGCCCAGTACAAGCTCTCGCTCTACCCCCTGTTCATCGAGCTCGCTCTGCGCCTCACGCGTCCCGGCGGCCTGCACGGATTCCTCGTCCCGGATTCCTTCTTCACGGGGCGGCACTTTTCCAAGATTCGGGCGCACATCCTCGAGACATGCCATCCGATTCTCATCTGCCTGGTCGAGTCCGGACCTTGGCCCGGCGTCCATGTCGGCCACACCGCCTTCTACTGCGTGCGTCGTCTCCCCTCCCCGGATCCGCCGCCGCAGATCCTGACCTGCGCGCTCAGGCTCCAACCGCCGTCCCGCCGGGCGCGCGGAGAGCGCGACTTGCCGCTCTTCGCCGGGGATGCCGACCGCAGCCGGCCGGTTCTCGTCGATCCCGAGACCTTCCGGAGGACCCCGCATCACGCGTTTCGAATCTTCCGCGACGAGAAGGAACAGAGGCTCGTCGCCGAAATGGAGCGCCAGCCCTTGAGGCTCGACGAGCTGATCGAGAGCTACTCGGGGCTCATCGCGCGCTACGGGCAGGAGACCGTGATCGGCCCCCGTGAGGGCCCGTTCGTTCTGGGAAACCGACAGGGCGCCATCGTCTTCCGTGACCCCGATCCCGCGGGACGCTGGCTTCCCGCGCTCCAGAGCGGGGCGGAGGTCGAGCCCTACAAGGCGCGCTGGCGCGGCGGCGCCCTCTACATTCCGGCCGATCGCGATGGATTGAGGAAGGTGTACAAGAGCGGCTTCGATCTCGAGCGGTACGCCGGGTCGAAGCTCTTCCTGAGACAGACCGGCGATCGGCTGGTGGCGGCGCGGGACCTCCGGAACTTCTACTGCCTGAACAACGTCCACATCCTCTCGGCGAGGAGCGATCCCGGGATCGATCTCCGTTTCCTCTGCGGCCTGCTCATGAGCGATCCGATCCAGCGCTACTACCAGATCGTCGCTCTGGAAGCGGGACGGCCGCTCGCCCAGGTCGACCTCGCGACGGTCGAGACCCTCCCCGTCCCGTGCGATGCCGGCGGCGCGCCGTACGGATCGGGAACGGCGGCGCGGGCGGGCGACTCCCGAGACGACCTCCGCCGTCGGATCGCCGATATCGTGGACGCCGGACGGGCCGTGCCTGTCGCGGATCTTGCGCGGGACGCGGACCTGGCGGGCGGCTTGGTCTGCCGTCTGGTCGAGAGACTCGAGGAGACCGAGGACGAGCAGTCCCGGCGCGCCCTCCAGGAGACCCTCGACCGGGTCATCTACGCGCTATTCGGAATGGCCCCCGTCTCCGGAGAAGGGGTGGGGTGACCGGGACGCCGGCGACAGAAAACGCTTGGCCCCTGAACGAGGAAGGTCTACAGTTCCCGCATCGGTCGATGTTCAGAGGAGAGCAGGAGGTGTTTTTGGTGGGCATCCGCAAAATCGACATGGCAGATCTGGCGTTCACGAGTGTGGATGCCAGGGGAGCGGGTGCCTAGGCTGCCTCTTTAGTCTCGTCCTGAGGGCCCGCTCCGACGCCGCGAGCGGGCTTCGTGTTTTCTCCCTCGCTTTAGCCGAGTCCGCCCGCGGCCCGTAGGGGCAAAGTCCGCGCCAGAGCCCAGGTCCGTCCGACTGCGCGTCGGGCGCGGATGCTTGAAGGAATGTCACGGAGCACGTTCAGTGCGTGGTGGGCGCGATGAGATCGAAATATCGCTTGATCTGGGATCTGATGGCCGGCCAGCGGCTCCGCTACGGCGCCGCCATTGGAGCGATGGTCCTCGGATCCTCCTTCATGTACCTTGCGCCGCTGGTTCCGCAGGTGGTCATCGACGGCATCCTTGGACAGCCGGCTGCGGAGGAGTCCGCCCTGGTGCGAACCGCGCTCGCGCTCGGCGGCGGCAGGGAGTTCCTGCGCGAGCGTCTCTGGATCCCGGGACTCTGCATCGTCGTCCTGACCGCGGCGGCCGGGATCTTCACCTACCTGCGGGGGCGCTGGTCCGCCACGGCCAGCGAGGCGATCGCGAGGCGGGTGAGGGATCTCCTCTACGACCAGCTCCAGCATCTTCCCTGTTCCTACCACGACAAGGCCGAGACGGGGGACCAGGTGCAGCGGTGCACGTCGGACGTGGAGACCTTCCGGCAGTTCCTGGCCAACCAGGTTGTCGAGATCGGACGCGCCATCATCATGATGGTGGTTCCGCTTCCGCTCATGCTCGCCCTCGACGCAAGGATGACCCTGGTCGCGGTCGTGACGATTCCTCCGATCGTCATCTTCTCGATCATCTTCTTCCGGAGGGTCCAGTCATCCTTCAAGAGGGTCGACGAGGCCGAGGGACGTCTGACCAGCGCGCTCCAGGAGAACCTGACCGGAATCCGAGTCGTCCGGGCCTTCGCGAGACAGGAGTACGAGAAGGAGAGGTTCGGAGCGAAGAACGCGACACACAGGGATCTCGACTACCGGCTCTATGTCCTGATGGCCTGGTACTGGTCGGTGTCGGACTTCGTCTGCATGAGCCAGAAGGCGCTCGTCCTCGGCGCGGGGGGATACTGGCTGGCGACGGGAGAGATCAGGGTCGGGACGTTCTACTTCTTTCTCGCGGCCGTGACCATGTTCATCTGGCCGATCCGGATGATGGGCCGGATCCTGACCGAACTCGGCAAGGCGCTCGTCTCGATCGGGAGGATCGCCGAGATCCTGGAGCATCCGCGCGAGAGCGAGATCCCCGAGGCCGGGATGGCCGGGCGGCCGGCGGAAGGCGGGGCGGAGGCGCGGGGCGAGGTCGAGTTCAGAAGCGTCTCCTTCGCCCACGGGGAGGGAAAGGTCCTGGATGGGGTCTCCTTCCGCGTGGCCCCGGGACAGACCCTCGCGTTGCTCGGCCCGTCAGGCTCCGGCAAGTCGACGATCGTGAACCTCCTGCTCCGCTTCTACGAGCCGGACGCGGGCTCGATCCTCCTGGATGGAAGGGAGATCCGGACCCTGGGGCGCAAGGCTGTCCGGTCGCAGATCGCGGTCGTCTTGCAGGAGCCGTTTCTCTACTCGAAGAACCTCCGCGACAACATCGCCCTTGGCCG
>VGJL01000225.1 GCA_016867495.1 Candidatus Eisenbacteria bacterium
AAGCCGAGAGGGCGCTGGTGGAGCGCAACCGCGCTGAACGGCGGAGGAGGAGAAACGTCCGGTAGGAGTTGATGCGCCTTTGCGTGCATGGTACTGGAGCATCACTCACCAGTGCCAATGCAGAGGACGCCGGAAGCGCGCGGATTCGGAGCATCCTGACCAAGAGAGCTGGGGGATCGACCGATGAAGACGAAGGATCCAAGAGGGAATCGTGGCCCCAAGGGAAACAAGCCGCCGTGGACTGGCTCGTTGCCGCGGGCCGTGGGGAAAGCCATGCGCATACTCCGGGGCCGACCCGAACCGCACGAACTCCCTGTCCTGACGCTGTCCGAGTACCGCGCGCTCATTGCCGGATTCCCCCGGCCAACCGAGGAGCAGGTCATCGAGTTCTGCCGCTTTGTTCCCAGCGCCAAGAGCTGGTACAAGCATCTTCCCATCAATCCACCCGGCATGCCGTTCTTCTTCTACATCGATCCCTGGGCTGGGCTTGATCGGATCCTCGCAGCGAGGGGGAGAGCGATCTTTGTCCAGCGGCTGGAGAGCACTCCTCCAGAGGACCGATTCCACTACACGTGGATGCCCACCGAGACCTACCGCGCACGGTTCGGACGCCTTGCCTTTGCATGCGAGGCATCCACAGCGATGGCGATTCCAGCAACTGTCAGCCCTGGGGACGGTAGCGGGCCTGTCCATGAGGGTGTCTTCGACAACAGCGTCGCCTCGCCGATCATCTACGCGACCGCCGACAGACCCTGCAGGCTTCCTCCCGAGGTCCTTGCTGCAGGATGTGCCTGGCTCACAGCGGTGATCCACCCACGTTGCTCTTATCTCGGGACTTGGCACTGGCGTTTGAGAACGCCATGGACCGGCCCTGAGGAGCTGAGGACAGAGCGGGAGGCCGCGATTGCGGCCACGGTGGAAGCATACCCGGCCATTCCTGCGCTTATCGACGAGTTCCTTGCCGAACTCCAAGGCGACGGCATGATCGAACGACTCGAGCGCCAGATGGACGCTTTGCTGGCTCCGGAGCGAGAGCGGATGCATCAGGAGATGGTCCGGGCGATTCAGCGCATGCTCGGAATCGTGTATTGATGGAACCTCACGAATGAGGATCAAGCCGAGTGCCTCCTCCAGGCCAGGCGCGTCTGGAGGCCAGATCAAGGACGACCATCGTCGCAGATTCGATTTCCCGGGCAGGTTGACTCGCCGCGGGTCGAAGCGCGGGCGGCAAGAACCTCCGCACTATGAGTTTGCCGTCGACCTCGGATCGAGACACATCCGCATTCTCCGTGTCGACGAGGACATCCCCCACTGGGAGCAGAACCTCCTCGTATTGGACGCTGACAACCGTGAGTACCTAGGGGCAGACGCCCACTACTTCGACCGATTCGTGCCCCCAGGCTTCAAGCTCATCCGACCCGTGCAGCGCGGGCACATCTGCGACTGTCACGCCGCCGCGCGGATGCTCCGGAGGGGTCTCACCGCGCTCGCGAGACGAGGCGATCCCCAACGGCCCGGCGTACTTCTTACCGTTCCCGTCACCGGCTCCCCCGTTCAGATACAACTCCGACATGCCGTGGCCCAGGAGGCTGGGGCAAGCCACATCCTCCTTGCTCACTCCTCTGTTTGCCAGTACCTGGGTAGCGGCGGCGACATTGATGATCGTCGAGCGATCCTCCTCATCTCGTTGGGGGCTGGGTTGACGGAAATCGCCGTCTTATCGGGGGGACATGTGCTTGCCGCTCAGACGGTTACTCTCGGCGGCGAGGATCTGGACCTTGCCATCCGCGATCAGATCCGTCTCAAGCTTCTTGTATCCATGGGGCTCTGGGACGCTCATCAGCTGATGAAGCGCTCCTGCCAACTGGATTGGCGAAAGCAGAAGTGGGACATTATCCACTCGGGCTGGGACTGCGTGGGAGGGTTACCCGTGCGCATAAGAGTCCCTGCTCCACATCTTCAGAGGCCCGTGAGAATCTGGCGAGAGAGGGTATTGCAGCCTCTTCGGCGGATCCTCGACGTGCTCGGCCCGGAACCGAGCGCGGACCTGCAGGAACGCGGCGTTCTTCTCCTTGGCGGGGGCGCGCTGCTACCTGGGATGGCGAGGTCGATCCGGCGGGCGATCCCTACCCCTACCGCTCTCCCCGTGCGATTGCCATCTCGCCGACACGATCTCTGGCTCGCCGAGGTGAGGGGTGCGCTAACCATGCTTCGCGATCTCCCACGGTACCAGCACTTCACATTGCGCGAGACCCCTCCGATTCCAGACCTGAGTCGACTCGACCCTCAGATCTTGATGTTTCGAGATGATTGTGGGCCGACGCCGGAAGCAACGTAAGACACTCTCGGAAGCATTGTTGGGTCTGCATTCAGAGGAGGCCGAGCCCCGCCTGATCCCCTCCTCCTACATCGATCCAGCTCGTAGCAGTGCATTCAAGAACCTCGGCCTATCGTACTGCGGCCTTAGTCGCTTCCCGAAGACAGTGGAGCAGTATATCGCGGGATTCAATGCTGACGCGAGCGATCCGCGTCTCTTGCGCATCTGATGGAGCTGCTCGAGGGTCACCCGGATCTGCTGAGAGACGACTCGACCCTGACAGAGCGGCTGAAGAGATGTCAGGTCGCCGTCGCCCTCACCGAGACCTTTCGCCCAGCCACGGGTGCGCACTGTATGGAGCTGAGGAGGATGCTGAGGCCACGCGGACAGGGAGAACCCACTCTGCCGGAGGTCTAGGGCTTCTGGCCCGAGCCAAAGACGCGACGGGGATCCGACTTGCGCAAGCGGCTCTCCTGCGGCCTGCGACACCCAGCAGCTCATCGTGGTCAAGTATCTCGTCTGCGACAAGTCCGCCCTCGGACTCACAACACATGCCTAGTCTGGATCTCGCCACTTCCGGCGGCGGTGCCGCCACCAACGCCTTACACTGCCTCGTTCTCTGCTTTCCTTGAACTCCAGCGCCTTGATTCTTGCGAGGCGATGGAGGCAGCGTTCATGCTTCTTGATGAACTCCCGTATCCCGTCTTTGTCTCTCGCTGCGTCGAAGTACTCGGATAGCGATATAATGGCGGCGGCATTGACGTAACCGCGCCAATGGAGAGCTAGCATTTCCTCGAAGCCGCCTGATGTGGGGATCGGAGGTATTCGCAACAGATACGACGTGATCAGCGGCTCTAGCTGGGGCCGGCTCTTGACTATCGCTCCGGCCGCTCTGGCGACCGCAACAGCAACATCGGCCTTCGCGTCGTTCAGAAGTCCGAAGTAGTTGTCGAGGATCTTCTCAAACCGGCCTTCCTTGTCGCCGCAGGCCAAATTGGCGATCACCTGGGCGGCGGTTCTTCGCAGAGTCCTTCTCTCGCTCCTCAGGAACTCGACCAGGGAATTCCAATAGGGAGACAGATGCTCGGGGTCGCTTGCGCCAAGGCGGCCCAGGGCGACACAGCACCGCTCTGCCGCAGCCTCGTCTGCGCTGTCAGATGAGACGAAGGAGAAGATCTCATTAAGAACGGTCAGGTTGTGGAGCGCCAGGTCAGCCAGACGCTCGGGGTCGAGGTCCTTGTCGTTGAGGTCGAGGTCGCTATTCATACAGGGACGTTCTCTTTGCTCCGGGGTCGTCGCCTGGACTAGAGCGTAGTGGAGAGCTCACCGCGCTGGCCCGCCCGGGTCTCCGCCAATCCATCACGAGCTC
>VGJL01000226.1 GCA_016867495.1 Candidatus Eisenbacteria bacterium
CGGGCGTAACTCAGTGGTAGAGTGTCAGCTTCCCAAGCTGAAAGTCGCGGGTTCGACTCCCGTTGCCCGCTCCAGATCAGGCGCCGGAGGCCGAGGTTGGTTCTCCGGCGCCTCTTGATTGCTCGCGCGAGGGCGAGAATCGGGGGACAGGTCGCACGGGGACGGCTCGCATGCGGATCGTGTCGGTCGATGAAGGCTCGCCCGCCCAGCGCATCGGGGTGCGCGCGGGGGAGACCCTCGTCGCCATCAACGGCAACTCGATCCGGGATGTCCTCGACTATCACTTCCACGCGGCCGACGGGGATCTCGAGATCCTGGTCTCCTCCTCCCCAGCGGCAACGCGGACACTGGAGGTGCGCCTCGATCCGGGCCAAGCGCTCGGCCTTCAGCTCGAGGAATTGAAGATCCGCCTCTGCGGCAACAACTGCATCTTCTGCTTCGTCGACCAGAATCCGAAGGGGATGCGTCCGTCGCTCTATCTCAAGGACGAGGACTACCGCCTCTCCTTTCTGCATGGGAACTTCGTCACGCTGACAAACATGAAGAAGTGGGAGATCGAGCGGATCGTCGAGCAACGCCTGACCCCGCTCTACGTCTCCGTTCACTCGACGAACCCCGAGACGCGCCGCAGGCTCTTGCGTCCCAGGGCGGAGAGGGACATCCTCGCCCTGATCGACTATCTGACGCAGAGCGGGATCGAGATCCATACGCAGATCGTTCTATGCCCCGGATACAACGATGGGGACGACCTCGAAGCCACGATCGGCGACCTCGCGGCCCGCTGGCCCGGGGTTCGCAGCCTCGCAATCGTCCCTCTCGGGCTGACCGCCCACAGGGAAGGCCTGCCGCAACTCCGTGGAGTGACCCCTGAGATCGCCTCCCGCCTCCTGGAACAGGCCGAGCGGCATGAGGAGCGCTTCCGGAGCCGGTTTGACGCGGGCTTCGTTTACCTCGCCGACGAGATCTACCGTCTCCTGGGCCGCGAGGTGCCTCCGGCCGCGCGCTACGATGGCTTTCCTCAACTCGAGAACGGGATCGGGATGACGAGGGACTTTCTCGACCGACTGCGCCGCCGGCGCCGCCTCTTCCCGACCGCCGCCCGCTCGGGCGAGCGGGCATTCACCCTCGTCACCGGCGAGCTCTTCGCCCCGATCCTGGAGCCTGCCGTGCGGGCGGCCGTCGAGCGAACGAGCGAGCGGGTCGAGATCCGCATCGTTCCCTGCGCCAATCACTTCTTCGGGAGGAGCGTGACTGTGGCCGGCCTCCTGACCGGCAGCGACATCGCGCGCTCTCTTGAAGGGCGCGAGCTTGGCGACAGGGTCCTTCTCCCTCCAGCGACTCTGAACGATGATGGGCTGTTCCTCGACGATATGCCGATTGCGGCATTGGCCGAGAGATTCGGTGTACCCTTCCAGACGGGGTTGTCCACGAGATGAGCTGGACCATCGGGACTCGGGCCGGCGCGATGATGGCGGCGGCGCCTGCCGAGGGCGAGCCGGCAGGGGGAGCTGAAGCATGAGCCTCCCCGTCGTGGCCATCGTCGGTCGCCCGAACGTGGGGAAGTCGACATTCTTCAACCGCGTCATCGGCAGGACGCTCGCGGTCGTCGACGACACGCCCGGCATCACGCGCGACCGCCACTACGCGCTTGTCGAATGGAGCGGCGTCTCCTTCCACCTTGTCGACACCGGGGGATGGGTGCCCGAGGGGCGGGAGGCCATGGCGCAGCGGATCCTCGAGCAGGTGACCCGCGCCCTCGGGGAGTGCGATCTGGTTCTCTTTCTCGTCGACGCGAAGGACGGCATGCAGCCGGACGATGCGGCGATCGCGCGCGAGCTGATCCGGGGCGGGCACCGGATCCTCCTGGTCGCGAACAAAGTCGACACCGATCGTCGTGAGGCCGACGCGGCCGAGTTCGCCTCCCTCGGCCTGGCCGGAATGCCCCAGACGATCTCCGCCTTGCAGGGCCGGGGCATGGGAGATCTTCTCGACCGGATCATCGAGGAGATTCCGAAGCGGGAGTCGGGACCGGAGAGGCCGGCCGGGATCAGAATCACGGTCCTGGGCAGGCCGAACGTGGGCAAGTCCTCCCTCGTCAATCGGCTGATCGGGGACGATCGGATGATCGTCCACGACGTCCCCGGCACGACCCGGGATGCGATCGATACGCCCTTCAAATACCACGGGCGCCCGATGATCCTGATCGACACGGCGGGAATCCGGCGCAAGATGGGGGGGCAGCCTGATTACGAGTTCTATGCGTCGCTGCGGGCCATTCGCACCCTGGATGGAGCCGACGTCGCCCTTCTCGTTCTCGACGCCTCCGAGCCAATCACCCGCCAAGATGTGAACATCGCCCGTCTGATCGATGACTCCGGCCGCGCCTGCGTCTGGGTCTTCAACAAGTGGGATCTGGTCCAGAAGGACGACAAGACCTCGGCCAGGATGCTCGAGCAGGCGCGGGCCGGCATCCCCTTCCAGGCGCACGCCCCGGCCGAGTTCATCTCGGCGCTGACGGTGCAGCGCGTCAGCCGGGTCCCCGAGCGGATCCTCGAAGCCTATGAGGCCGCGCGAAGGAAGGTGGGCACGTCGGAGCTGAACGACTGCGTGCAGCGCGCGGTCGCGCAGAATCCTCCCCGGACGCGGACGGGAGTGCGTCCGGTGCGCATCTATTACGCCACCCAGATCCGGACGGCTCCGCCCACGTTCGCCCTCTTCGTCAACCGGCCCGAGCACTTCCCCAAGGACTACGGCCGCTACCTCGGGCGCGAGCTGCGCCAGTCCTTCGGCTTCGCCGGCAGTCCCATCCGGCTCACGATCCGGAAGCGCACATGAGCGCGTCGCCTCTCGACTGGATTGTCGCGGCGATCGGCGCCTTTCTTCTCGGGTCGCTCCCTTCGGGGCTCTGGTGGGGGAGGATCCTGCGGGGGATCGACATCCGCCAGCACGGGAGCAGGAACCTCGGCGCGACCAACATCTACAGGACGCTCGGTCCCGCGCACGGGATCGCCGTCCTTCTCCTTGATGTCGCGAAGGGAGCGGGGGCCGTCCTCTGGTCGCAGGCCTGGAGCCACTCGGAGGCGGGTGCTGCCTTGGGCGGCATACTGGCGGTTCTGGGCCACGCCTTCACTCCTTTCGCGCGCTTTCGCGGCGGCAAAGGGGTCGCCGCCGGCCTCGGCGTCTGGCTTGTCCTTGCCCCGCCTGCATCCCTTCTCGCGCTGGCCGCCTTCGGCGTAGTCCTCGGCTTGACGCGGCGCGTCTCTGCCGGGAGCCTGGTCGCGGGACTCGCTCTCGTCCCCCTCGTTATCACCCTCGGGGGAGGAGAGGGGACGACTCTCCGCGGAGCGCTTGCCGCGGCGACGGCCCTGCTGGTCTGGGTCCGCCACTACAGGAACATCGGCCGGCTGCTGGCCGGCACGGAACCGACCCTCTGGGGGAAAGGGCGACGGTGATGGACAAGGCTGCGATCTTCGGCACGGGCGCTTGGGCGACCGCCCTCGCCCTGGTTCTGTGCCGGCGAGGCCTTCGGGTGGTCCTGCGCGCACACGAGCCCGGAATCGCGGATGAACTCGAGAGATCGGGCGAGAATTCTATCTTCCTGCCGGGATTCCAGTTTCCTTCGAATCTTCATGTAGTGTATGACATGGGCGAGGCTCTGGAAGGGAGCGGCCTGGCGGTCATG
>VGJL01000227.1 GCA_016867495.1 Candidatus Eisenbacteria bacterium
GCCCGCCACCGTCATCCCGATGAATGGAAGAAGGGGCAGGCCGCGCACCGGCCGCCGGCGGTCGAGATCCCGATTCCAGATCATCGAGACGCTGTTCTTCCTCGCGGTCATGTTGAGGACCTCGAGAAAGATCGATCCCGAGCGGCCGAAGATCGAGATCTCCCGTTCCACCCGGCCGTCCAGCCTTCCATAGGACGACATCTTCTCGCTGAAGGGATCTCCCCAGACGGGGACGTGGACCGGATCGCCGTCCGAGTCCCAGCGGGTGAATCGGGCACGGAGAGGCGTGTAGGGGGCGCCGGAGGCGACTCGAAGGACGAAGGAGAGCGTCCATCCGGCCCTCGCCGGGAACCTCGCGCGCGCGAGAAAACTCTGCTCGCGCTCGGCGCTCACGCGCGTCCAGCGGTCGTAGACGCCTCCACGGAAGCGGCTGTCGATCCACGCGTGCGCGAGGGTCGCCTCGAGGTCATCGATCCATCGACGATCCCCTCCGCGGCGGGGAAGGGGGCGCAGCCCGATCTCGGCCTCGATTCCCCGTGCGAGCGCCCGTCCCTCGGAGATCGCTGTGTAGGCGACCCGATCGGCCGGCACGAGGAGATCGCGGGTGTCGCGCGTGTAGGTCTCGAGCGTCCAGTCGATGCGCCGCCACGTGGCGTTCAACCCGGCGCTCGCGAGCGCCGCCCGCTCGGGCGGGTAAGCGGACAGCGGCCTGATCGAGAGGGGCGCCTCGCGCGAGAAGGATTGGATCCCATCCGGATATTGCAGGAACTGCCCGGCCCCGACGCGGAAGCCGAGCGGCCCCTTGATCCGGCCTCGAAGTGCGACGCGCGGGCTCACCTGGATCGGCGAGGGGCCGCTCGCGTCCTCGATGCGCAGGCCGAGCGAGAGGAACCAGTCCCTCCCGAAGCCGACGACATCCTCCGCCCAGGCGGCCCGATAGGCGAGCAGATCGTCCATGTCGAGCGACGCGGGAGTCGGATTGAGGCTCGGGGCCGCGTCCGCTTCCGCATCCCAACCGACCCTGGACCGATAGCGATCCCAGGAGGCGCCGATGCGCAGGACATGGGGCGCGGCGTCGACTTCCCACTCGTGGGAGGCGGAGATCCGCAAGGCCCTGGTCCGCGCGGCGGCATAGCTCACCCGATCGTCCGTCCCCTGGATCCGGACTCGGGTCCTGTCGGTCAGGAGCGAGCCTTTCGAGATCGCCCGCAGCCCCTCGCGGAGATCGCACGCGTGTTCGATCGAGAAGCCGGACGATCCGCTGCTGCCGCGCGTATCGGCCCCCTGCTCTCCGGCCTCGCCCGGGAAGATGTAGTCGATCCCCTCGTCGCCGAGCGCGAACCTGGCGATCAAGCGATGCCCGAGCGCGGGATCCCAGTCGAGGCGCCCCTGCGCCTCCTGCAGGTAGGGATACTGCGTTCCCTCCCCCTTGGGCGGCCGGAGGATCAGATCGTAGTAGGTGCGGCGGAGCCCGAGAATCCAGCTCCCGCGGCCGCCCGGGAGGGGCCCTTCGAGGGCCGTAGACGCCGCGATGAGCGAGAGGGTCTGTCGGCTGCGGAAGGAGTGGCGATTCCCCTCCCGCGTCCTCAAGTGGATGACGCCCGATGTCCGGTTGCCGTAGCGCGCGGAGAATCCGCCGGCGTAGAGCTCGACCGATTCGACGATGTCGGGATTCGCGAGGCTCAAGCCCCCTCCGAGGACGATCCGCATCCGGTAGGGGTTGTAGGCATCGAATCCGTCCATGAGGAAGAGGACCTGATCCGGCTCGCCTCCCCGGATCGAGAGGAGCGTGCCGAGGTCGTTCCTGGTCTCGATCGAGCGGCTCTCCTGCAGGGCGCGCAGCGGATCCTGGAATCCGCCCGGGGCCCTGCGGATCTCCCTCGCGAGGATGAGACGGGAAGGGGCCTGCGGCGGGTCGGGGCGGATCCTCTCCCCATAGATCTCGACCGTGGGGACGCGATAGGCCTGCGGCTCGAGGGAGAGCTCGGCGCGGGCGAGAGGTTCCTCGTCGGTCGCCGTCACGAGGAGCCACCCGGAGGTCTCGTGCATCGGCGCGAGGGCGCGCAGGCGGTAGGTCCCCGCGCCGGGCAAGTCCGCATGGAAGCGGCCGAGCGAGTCGACGGAGAGGATCCAGTCCCCGGGATCGATCACGACCTGCGCCATGGGGAGCGGCTCGCGAGTCAATCGATCGACGATCCGTCCCCGGACGGCGTGGCGCGCGGCCGCCTCCGCGGGCGCTCGAGGGGAAGCGAGGAGAAGCGCCGCGAGGAGCGATGCGGCCTGCAGTGCGATGCGCCGGGTCGCGATCGACGAGCGCGGGCGCGACGCCCGTCCCGCCGACCGCGGGCGCCGTTCCGCGCCGCGGCAAGCGGAGCTCTCGATGCCTCGCGAGCGGCTCACCGCAGGCTCCGCAGATCGAAGAGGATCAAGGCGCGGCCGAGATCGAGCGCCGAGTCGGCGAAGAGCCATCGCCCGTCGGCGGAGATGTCATAGTCGACGACCCACGGGAGGAGGATCCACTCCTCGCCAGTTCCGGGCCGCAGAGCGTGGAGCATCAGGACCGAATCGATGTAGAGAAGGCCGTCGTCCTCGCCGGGCAGGAAGCGCCAGAAGGATGGGGACTGGCCGGCGAGAACGAGCGCCGGCGTCTCTGACCCGAGCAGACAGACGATCGATTCGATCCCGGAGGTCGAGGATATCGACATCCGCTCCATGCAGACCATGCGCCCCGAGCTGTCGAGACCCGGGGAGCTGCCGAGCCAGAGTCCTCCATGCGCTGAGAACCGGGCGCAGAGGGGGGCGATGTTCCCTGTGCTCAGGTCCCAGCGATAGATGCCGTGGCCGTCGGGGCCATTCGCGCCGAAGAGGAAGGATGTCGTGTCCGCCCAGCGGGGCGTCGAGATGGTGAGATACTCCGGAGGAACATCGAGGAGGATTGCCCCGGCATCGCCCGCCTCTCTCCAGAGGATGACGCGCGCGGTGTCGCCTTCGATCAGCCCCAGGAGGCGTCCGCCGTCCGTCGAGAGATCGATGGATGTGATCGGACCGCGATGCGCAAGGAGAGTCTCGGGCTCCCCGCGCCCCTCCATGCGCAGGATGCGGTATGCGCCCCAGATGTCGTATCGCCGGCGGACCCAGGCGAGCACGTCGCCATCGCCATCCACCGTGGGAGACCTGTCCAGGAAGCCGCCGGCCGGGACCACATAGAAAGGCGGCGCCGCGTCCGGGTGGCTCTGTTCCTCATCCACCGCGCAGGCGAGGGGGAACGAGGCGATCAGGAGGCTAGCGAACCAGAATGACCGGCCGAGACGCCGCATCCGCCCTCCTCTGGACCCTAAGGAAGTAGACGCCCGCGCTAAGGGGAGGCGCGATCGCGCGCGGATCGATCTCGATCTCGAGCCACTGGCCGGCGCGCCCGCGCCGCTCGTCCCTCCAGAGGCTCCGCCCGGAGATGTCATAGAGGCCGATCGCGATCCGATCCACCTCTGCGTGCGCATCGCCGCCCATGACGGCGAGTCTCACGGGTCCGCGGGCCGGGTTTCCGGAGATCAGACGGAGCCACTCCGCGCCCCGCGCTCCACCGGGGCCGGCGCCGATCGTCGGGTTCCGGCGGACGACGATCCCGCTCCC
>VGJL01000228.1 GCA_016867495.1 Candidatus Eisenbacteria bacterium
CGGCGACGGCTGCTGTTCGAAGAAAGGCAAGACGACGACGAGCGGCTCCTCCTGCGCCACGAAGGGCACGCAGGCGCAGATGAGCGGCTCCTGCGGCGCTCAGACCACGAGCGCCGGGTGGGCCACGAAGTCCGACATGGGAACCAAGGCTGGATGCGCGGCCAAGGCCGGGTGCGCGACCCAGGCGGGCTCCTCCTCGGCATGCGGGACATCGCGCTCCGCCTCCGCTTGCGACATGAAGGTCAAGGACTGCGAGAAGATGCTGAGGACCTACTACAAGACCCACGGCTGGCTTGGCGCCGAGATGCCCTGCCCGGGCGACATGACGACCAGGCCGACCGTCACGCGGGTCCATGCCGGCAGCCCGGCGGAGACCGCCGGATTCAAGGTCGGCGATGAGCTGACGTCGGTGAACGGAATCGGTCTTGCCCCGGAGAACCTGGAACTCCTCCGGAGCCTCTGGGAGAACGGCTTCAGGGTCGGGGACCAGGTTCGCTATACGGTCATTCGCGAGGGGCAGATCCTCCCGCTCCAGGCTACGCTGAGAGCGGTCGGAGGCGATGAGCTGACGTCGGTGAACGGAATCGGTCTTGCCCCGGAGAACATGGAACTCCTCCGGAGCCTCTGGGAGAACGGCTTCAGGGTCGGGGACCAGGTTCGCTATACGGTCATTCGCGAGGGGCAGATCCTCCCGCTCCAGGCTACGCTGAGAGCGGTCGGAGGCGATGAGCTTGCCGAGATGATCGCCTATCACGTGCAGGCGTCGCACCCGCCGGTCCAGAAGGCGGAGAGCTCCTTCTGATCGAGCGATCGGACGGCAGGCCGCGTCCCGACTGACGCGTGAAGCATGACCCCCCGAGCCTTCGGGGGGTCATCGTTTGCCCGACCGGCTCAGTCGGCCACGGGCCTCCCGAGGGAGAAACCGGCGAGGACATTGCGCTCCGCGCCCGGCTCGTAGTAGCGACCGTTCACGCCGTTGATGAAGACGGACGCAGTGTGGCGCTGATCGGTCAGGTTCCGCAGCGAGACGAATAAATCGGCGCTGATCGCGCCGAGCCGGAGGCGCCCGCGGGCAGTCGCATCGAGGAGGGTGAAGGCGGCGACACGGGCCTGATTGGCGTCATCGGCGTAGTAGGAGCTCAAATGCCGGGCTCCGATTTCGACACCCAGACCCCAAGGCAGGTCGTGCTCGATCCGCCCGGCGATCTGGGCGGGCGGGATCCCGGCCGCGTCGTTGCCGCCGAAGTCGTTCTCGGCCTCCTGCCCCGGCAGGATCGTCCGGTAGCGAAGGTATTCGTTTCGCGAGAGCGCTGCGGAGGCCGACAGGCGAATCCCCCACCGCGTGTCGAGAGAGGAACCAATCTCGCCCCCCACGCGGCGCGATCGGCCGGCGGTGAAGTAGTAGCTCCCTCCATCGTACGGGATGATGTCGTTGTAGATCTCGATCCGGTAGAGGCAGAGGTCATACTGAAATCCTGGGCCCGCGCCCGAAGTTGATCTCGCGCCACCGAGACCTGTCCGGCCCTTCGCGCCGATCTCGTGGGTGTAGCTGTATGCCGGTTCGAGGAACGGATTCAGACCGCGGACAGCCTGAAGCTCGGGCGGAGGATCGACCTCATTGAAGGCCGGGGCCTCGATTCCGCCCGAGAGAGTGGCATAGAGGGCGTGACCGGGCCTGTGCCTCCAGGACAGGGCGAGACGCGGACTCGCCCGCTTGAGCGTCTTCGTCTCATCGAGCGAGGAGTCCTGATGGTCCTCAAAGATGTATTTCACGAGATCGTACCGGATGCCGGCCGTCGCCGAGATGCGCGCCCTCTCAAGTGCGGCTTCCGCGTAGGCGCCGACCTGATTGATCCCCTCCCTCGTGTCGGCCTTGAGCTCAGATCCACGGGTCCCGTTCGGCCCGAGGGTGTAGAAGAGGATCGATCCGTCCTGAAAGGCCTCGTCCAGGCCGCAGCTCAGTCTCCCGCGAACGTCCGATCCGACGGAGAACCCGCCGCTGTACAGGAGGCTTCCTCCGGCGTGGACGCGCTTGAAGTCCCGGTAGCGCCCCCTCTCGGCGCGCTCGAGATACTTCGGCTCCAGATAGAGGCCCGCGAGGAAGTGCTGGCTGTTTCCGATCCCCTGCTGCCAGCGCGCGGCGATCCTCCCGATCCTGTTGTCTCTGCGGTTGTGGTCCCTCACGAAGTTGGAATCGGCCTGGCGCTGATCCAGGAGAAGCTCCGAGCGGGTGAGGGCGCCCGGCATCTCGAATCTATTCCGCACTCCTCGCACGAAGAGGCCCAGGGAACCGCGCGGCGATGTCTCGACCAGGACCGAGGCCTCCACGGAGGTGGCGTCGCCCGCGCTGTGACTCCGCCATCCGTCGTAGGCCGTCCGCGAGGCGCCGAGCCTGACGCGGGCCTTCCCCGCGAACCTCCCCGCTCTCCCCTCGCCGCGCCGGAACCCGAAGGAGCCGAGCGTGAGGCGCCCCTCCTCGAACGGCCGCGAGAAGGGAGATTCGCTGACGAGGTTGATCACCCCCCCCGACGCGGAGCCGAAAAGCGCCGATGCGTTGGAGCGGATGACATCGATCTGCTGAATGCCGCCGAGATCGGCCAGATCGAGGCTCGTTCTCCCGTCCGGCTCGGTGAGGGGAAACCCGTCGAGCAGAACGCGGATCCCGCGCGTCGTTCCCGCGTTCGACCTCTCCCCCGCCCCGCGCGCGCCGAATCCCCGCAGGATGATCCGCACATCGCTGCCCCCCGCGCGGCTCTGAGCCAGAACCCCCGGGACCAGGGCGAGGCCCTCATCGAGGCCGACGCCGCGGGTCGCCTGAAGCGCGCGCCTCTCGACTCTCGTCGTCGCCATGGGAACGCGAAGGGGATCGAGCGGCAGGCGTTCCCCTTCGACGTCGATCGTGTCGCTCAGGGAATAGACGCGCGGCTCGACGCGGGCGCCGGCGCCATCACTCTCGCCGTCGTCGAGTCCCGCGGTCGCCCGGCCGCCGGCGGGGCCTGGCTGGGTCGCGAGGAGCAGCAGCGTCGCAGCCAAGACAAACGGAGTGGCGCGCCGTTCGTGATGAACCCTTACCTCCCGCTCCCGAGGAAGGTGTCGCGCGCCCAGTGCTCGAGCTGCAGCAGCATGACAAGCTGGTCGATGTTGGCGCGACCGCGGCCCGCGTTCTCGATCAGGCCGCGGACGCGCACTCCATCCAGGACGGACGGGATCCAGGCCGCGGGGCCGAGGAGCCATTCGGACGCCTTCTGCCTCCCTTCCCCCAAGAGCCAGGAGCGAACGGGATCGCCGAGATCCCGCTTGGGCCGAGAGAAGACCGCCGCGGGAAGCCACGCGGAGAGCGCTTCGCGGTGCAGCCTCTTCCCCTTGCCTCCCTCCAGCCGATAGCTCGCCGGCAGTCTCTCGAGCCACGAGACGACTTCCGGATCGGCATACGGAAAGCGCAGCAGGAGCCGGTTCTGGGCGGCGAGCCGCTCCGCCGGCATGAGGACCGCCTCGGGAAGATGGGTTCGCGCCCGGATGTGAAGCGCCTGGGCCACGGGATCGCGGCCCGCGACGCCGTCGCGCCAGCGATCGAGGAGCTTCGGCACGAGATCCCGGTCGCCCATGTGGCCCGCGCGCAGAAGCAGGTC
>VGJL01000229.1 GCA_016867495.1 Candidatus Eisenbacteria bacterium
AGACGGTCCGCCAGCCTCTTCTAGAAAGGCTCAGGGAGGAGGAGATCCCGGCCGAGATCACCGGCCGGGCGAAGAACTTCAACTCGATCTGGGAGAAGATGCAGCGGGCCGGGGCTCAATTCGAGGAGATCTACGATCTTCTGGGGGTTCGCGTCATCACGGAGTCCCGGATCGACTGCTACAGGGTGCTCGGGATCGTCCATGACATGTTCCTCCCCGTGCACGATCGCTTCCGCGATTACATCGCGACCCCGAAGAGCAACATGTACCAGTCCCTCCACACGACCGTGATCGCCTCGTCCAGCCGCATGGTGGAGATCCAGATCCGCACGCGCGAGATGCACCTGACGAGCGAGATCGGGATCGCGGCGCACTATCGCTACAAGGAAGGCGGCCGCAAGGAGCAGGAGCTGGAACGGAAGCTGGGCGAGCTGCTCCTGATGCGGGCGGTGGATGTCGACAGTCCCGAGGAGGATCCGAAGGAGTTCCTGGACGTGCTGAAGATCTCGCTCTATCAGGACGAGGTCTTCGTCTTCACGCCCAACGGCGAGCTCAAGCAGCTGCCGCGCGGCGCCACTCCCCTCGACTTCGCCTTTGCCGTCCACTCGGAGATCGGCAGCCACTATGTCGGCGCCAAGGTGAACGGGAAGCTCGTCTCTCTGCGTCACAATCTGCGCAGCGGCGACACGGTCGAGATCCTGACGAGTCCTTCCGCCCGGCCGAACCAGGACTGGCTCTCGATCGTCCGGACGGGCCGGGCAAGGGGGAAGATCCGCCAGTGGTTGAAGCAGCAGACCCTGGCCGACAGCGTCGCCCTCGGGCGCGAGATGCTGCAGAGGGAGCTGCGGCGCCACCGCAAGAAGCTCCCCTCCGAGGAGGAGCTGGAGGACGCGGCGCAGAGCTTCGGGCTTTCGGATTCGTCGACGCTCCTGGCGGCCCTGGGGCAGGGGGAGCTGTCCGCGACGGCCGTCTACAACCGGCTCTTCCCCGAGTCCGCGACCCTCCCCTCCACGATCGCGGCGGCGGAGCGCTTGAGGGGGCTCGCCCGCTCCCCGGTGCGGGGCATCAAGGTCCAGGGGATCGACAACGTGATGATCCAGTTCGCCCATTGCTGCGAGCCGGTGCCCGGCGATCCGATCGTCGGGCTGATCACGCGCGGCAGGGGGGTCTCGGTCCACCACCAGGGATGCCGGAACATCCTGGATGAGCGGGTCGAGAAGGAGCGGCTCATCGACCTTCAGTGGGATGTGGAGGGCGGACCCCTCTTCCTCGTGCGCCTCGAGATCCACGGCAACGACAGGCAGAACCTCCTGGCCGACATCTCCAAGGCGATCTCTCACACCAAGACGAACATCCGCGAGGGGATGATGCAGAGCGTGGACTCGGCCGCTCAGGGGCACTTCATCGTCGAGGTCCGCAATCGAAGGCAGTTGAACGAGGTCATCCGCGCCGTGCATTCCGTAAGGGGTGTGACGGGCGTCGACAGGCGCGCGGAGTCCACCAAGATGCCGGACTCGGAGAAGGGAGAGGAGGAGGAATGAATCGGTCGCTTGCGGTCCTGCTGGCCGTCCTTGTCGTGTGCGTCGCGTCGCCCGCCTCCGGCGAGGTCCAAGTCGGTCTCCGCGGGGGATGGTCCCACGCGCGCGGAGACCTCTTCACAGGCAGCGGCGATCCCGGGAGCGCCGGGATCTACGGCGTCGCGCTCGGCTTCGGGATCTTCGAACGCGTCGATCTGGAGGTGGCCTACGAACGCTACGCGAAGGAGTTCACCTTCGACCACGGCGTCTTCGAGTCCACCCTCTTCCACGGGCGCGTCGATTACGCGAATCAAGCCTATCTCTTGACCGGCAAGATCGAGCTCCCGCTCGTCCTGAAGCCGTTCGGTCTCTACGGGGGCGGCGGGGGGAGCCTGCACGAGATCCGGATCACGGTGGAGCCCGACGACGCCGGCCTCTCGAGCATCGCCGAGCAGCTCAGCGATGAGAGGAACGAGTGGGAGTGGCACCTCGTGGGGGGGCTCTCGCTGAGGATTCCGTCGACGCCGCTTCTGACCTACGCGGAGTATCGGTACCAGGATGTGTCGGGAAAGCACGGGCTGAGCTACGCCTCGGTCTATGCCGGGCTGAACCTGGTCCTCGAGTAGGCCATCGTGCTCGCGGTCGTTCAGAGGGTCGCGCGCGCATCCGTCCATGTGGGGGAGTCGTACCGCGCCTCGATCGGGCAGGGAGTGCTGATCCTGCTCGGCGTGGCGGAGGGCGACGAAGAGACCGACGCGCGCTGGCTGGCGTCGAAGTGCGCCACTCTCAGGATCTTCAACGATCCCGACGGGAGGATGAACCTCGACCTGGCAGCCGTGGGCGGCGCCGCCCTCGTGATCAGCCAGTTCACTCTCCTCGGCGATTGCGAGAAGGGGCGAAGGCCGAGCTTCACGAACGCTGCCCAACCCGCCGCGGCGGAGCGTCTCTACGAGCGCTTCGTCGCCTTTCTGCGGGGGTGCGGGGTGCCTGTCTCGACCGGCATCTTCGGGGCCATGATGGATGTCAGCCTGATCAACGAGGGGCCGGTGACGCTCCTCCTCGACTCCACCCCCTGGAAACGCCGTCGGGCCATCGACGCGCAGAGGGCGGCGGGAGGGTCGCGCTCCGGCGGGGAGGAGCAGGCGCCGGATGGGCGGGTGACGGACGAGGGGATGGCGTGACCGGACTCTCCCGCGGCGCGATCCTCCTCGGGCTCAAGGGAGAGCCGGTGATCCTCGCGTCCCTCTCTCCCCGCCGCCGGGAGCTGCTGCGAATGCTCGGCATCCAGTACGAGACCCTCGTCCCCGGCGTGGCGGAAGGCAACCGTTCGGCGGGAGAGACGAGCGCCGCCTATGTCGAGCGGCTGGCCATCGAGAAGGCCCTTTGGGTGCCCTCCGGGCTGAACGGCTACGCCGTGCTCGCGGCCGACACGGTCGTCTGTCTCGAGGGCGATGTCATCGAGAAGCCGGCCGACGCGGAGCACGCGCGCCTCCTCTTGACGAGGCTGTCGGGACGGTGGCACGAGGTCTACACCGGCGTCTGCCTGAGGCGCCTCAGGGACGGCCGGATCGTGGCGGGCCACGAACGCTCGCGGGTCCTCTTCGACGAGCTGAGCCCGGCGACGATCGAGACCTACATCGCTACCGGGGAGCCGATGGACAAGGCGGGCGCGTACGGGATTCAAGGGTACGGGGGGCTCCTCGTGCGGCGAATCGAAGGGTGCTACTTCAACGTCATGGGCCTTCCTCTGGCGCGTCTCCGCAGCCTGGCGGGCGAACTGGAAGGCGTCTCATGAGCGCGCGGGATCCTGTCCCGATCCCAACCATCCGCTGGGCTCGCGGAGGCGCGCGGATTCTCGATCAGCGGTTCTTGCCTCGCAGGGAGACCTATCGCGATCTCTCCTCGCCGCGCCAGCTGATCGCTGCCATCAGATCGCTCGCCATTCGTGGGGCGCCCGCCCTGGGAGTGGCAGGCGCGTTCGGCGTGGCGCTCGCCGCCCGAGAGGCGATCCGGCTCGGACGCGATCCCGTTCGCGCCTGCAGGAGAGCGGCGGCGAAACTGGCGGGCGCGCGACCGACGGCTGTCAATCTATCCTGGGGGGTGT
>VGJL01000230.1 GCA_016867495.1 Candidatus Eisenbacteria bacterium
CTCGCGCGCCCCATCCCGACCCTGGCGGCATCGGTCCCGCGGAAGATGTTGCCGCCCCCCACGACGATCGCGAGCTGGCAACCGAGCCCGCGCACCTCGCCGATCTGCTCGGCGAGAGCGCGCACCGTCGGATGGTCGATCCCCGATCTCGCTTCGCCGGCGAGGATCTCGCCGCTGAGCTTCAGGAGGACTCTGTTCCAGCGGGGTCGAGGGGATCGCTCGACGTCCTGCCCGGCCACGGCCGGACCTAGGGATTCCCGCCCAGGCGGTAGTAGCTGAAGCGGCTGACCTTGATGTTCTCCCCGAGCTTGGCCGCCACGTCGGTCACCATCTCGCCGACGACCTTGCTGCCATCGCGGATGCCGGGCTGCCGCAGCAGAACCGTTTCCTCGAGGAAGCGATCGACTTCCTTCGAGGCACGGTCATCGAGCTCGGATCCCTTGAGGCCGTCGCCCGCGAGGCGGTCGTGGATCTGCTTCTTCTGCGCTTCGATCTCCTGCGCCGGAATGTCCGACTCCGCGATCCAGCGGGGCGCGGTCGCCGCCACCTGCAGCGCCAGCTCTCTGCAGAGGCGCAGGAAGTCGTCGGTGCGCGCGACGAAATCGGTCTCGCAGTTGACTTCCACGAGAACCGCGATCCGATTGCCCGGGTGCACGTAGGCCTCGATCCTTCCTTCAGAGACGGAGCGCTCCGCCCGCTTCGCCAGCGAGGAGAGGCCCAGCTTGCGCAGGATCTCAGCGGCCGCCTCGATGTCTCCCCCGGCCTCCCCCAGAGCCTTCTTGCACTGCATCATCCCCGCGCCGGTTCGCTCCCGTAGATCCTTGACCATCGCTGCGCTGATTTCCATTTCCCCTCTCCCCTCCGCCCTACCGGCCGTCGGAGGCCGTGGCCGCATCAGACGACACCCCGGCCGCCGCGGCCGCGCCCATCGCCTCCGCTTCCTTCGGCATTCCCGACATCGCCGCCCTGGTCTCGAGGACCGTGTCGCTGATCATCCTGGAGAAAAGGCGGATCGACCGGATCGCGTCGTCGTTGCCCGGGATCGGGTAGTCCACCTCGTCCGGATCGCAGTTGGTGTCGATCAGGCCGATGACGGGGATTCCCAGGCGCCTCGCCTCGAGAACGGCGATCCGCTCCATCTTGGTGTCGACCACGAAGAGCATTCCAGGAAGCCTGTTCATCTCCTTGATGCCGGTGAAGTTCTTCTCCAGCTTGCCCCGCTGCTTCTCCAGCCGGGACACTTCCTTCTTGGAGAGCTTCTCGAAGGTGCCGTCCTCGCGCATCCTCTCGAGGCTTCTCAAGTAGCGGATGCTCATCTTGATAGTCTGGAAGTTCGTCAGCATCCCGCCGAGCCAGCGCTCGTTGACGTGGAAGTTGCCGCAGCGAGCCGACTCCTCCTTCATCACCTCCTTCGCCTGCTTCTTGGTGCCGACGAAGAGGATCGAGTCGTTGTTCTTCGCGGTCCGGACGACTGCGTCCCGGACGGCGTCGAGGCACTGGAGCGTCTTCTGCAGATCGATGATGTGGATGCCGTTGCGCTCGAGGAAGATGAACTTCTTCATCTTCGGGTTCCACCTGCGGGTCTGGTGCCCGAAGTGCACACCCGCCTCGAGGAGATCCTTCATGCTGACCGCGGACATATACCCTCCGTCTGGCGCGTAGTTTGTTCCTCCGCCCCCTGACCCCCAAGGGCAACTACGCAGGGGACGTGCGTCATTCTGTTCCTGGATCTATCGCTTGGAGAACTGGAAGCGCTTGCGCGCGCCAGGCTGCCCGTACTTCTTGCGTTCCTTCATCCTGGGATCGCGCGTCAGGTGGCCGTCGCGATCGAGCGCGGCCTTGTTCGCCGGATCCGCAGCCTTCAGGGCGCGGGCGATCGCCAGACGCAGAGCCCCCGCCTGCCCGGTCTCGCCTCCCCCGTCCACGTTGGCGAGCATGTCGTAGCGCGCCTCGGTCTCCGTCGAGCGCATGGGAGAGATCGCGGCGATGACGAGCCCCTCGCGGCCGAAGTAGTCCTTGATCGGCTTTCCGTTGACCATGAACTTCCCGTTGCCGGGAAGGAGCCTGACCCTCGCCACCGCCGTCTTCCGCCGTCCCGTCGCCTGCAAGGCCTGCTTGTGAACCATTCTCTGCTACTCCCTTTCCCTGATTCCGACTCAGCCGGCCGTTTCCGTCCGGGCGTCGCGTCCGGTCGACCCGAGCTTGTGGACGCGAGGCATCTGGGCTTGGTGCGGATGGTCAGGTCCCTCATAGATCTTCAGCTTGCGGACCATCTGGCGCCCCAGCGGCCCCTTCGGCAACATCCCCCAGACCGCATCGCGGATGACTTCAGAAGGATGCTTGGCCATCCGATCCGCCATTGTCGTCATGCGGCCGCCGCCGATGTAGCCGGTGTGCCTGAAGTAGGTCTTCTGCTCCATCTTGCGACCCGTGACGCGGAACTTCCCAGCGTTGATCACGACGACATGGTCTCCCATGTCCAGGTAGGGAACGTAGCCGGGCTTCCCCTTGCCCCTGAGCAGATAGGCCACCTCGCTGGCGAGCCGACCGAGGATCTGCCCATCGGCATCGACAAGCAGCCACTGCCTGACGACATCCGATGCCTTCGTCGCGTACGTCGACATCCCGTTATCCCCTCCGCAGACTGTTAGTCCGTGCAAAACCTACATCCTACGGATGCAGAGGACGCGTGTCAAGACGCATGCCGGAGGAGGTCTAAAACGGGGGTCTCTCCACCCCCCTCTCCGTAACCCAAGCGGTGACAAGCTCTGACGGCGTCAGGTCGAAGGCGGGATTGAAGGCCGAGGCGCCCTCGCCTCGCGGCCACCCGGAGGCGCGGAGGATCTCCGCCCCGTCTCGCTCCTCGATCCGGATCCCGTCGCCGCGGGGGGTCTCGGGGTCGATCGAGCTGCTCGGCGCCACGACCAGGAAGGGGATCCTGCTCGCGCGGGCCGCCAGGGCGAGGTTCAGCGTCCCGATCTTGTTCGCCGTGTCCCCATTGGCCGCAATCCTGTCGGCCCCCACCAGGACCGCGCCCACATGGAGCGATCGAATCGCCCAGGCGCTCGCCCCATCGCAGATGAGCCTCGCGGGGATTCCCCACCGCCGGAGCTCCCACATCGTCAGGCGACCGCCCTGCAGGAGCGGGCGGGTCTCGTCCACGACGACCCCCGGGATGCGCCCCGCCGCGAAGGCCTCGCGGGCGACGGCCAGCGCCGTGCCGAGTCCGGCCGTGGCGAGCCCTCCCGTGTTGCAGTGCGTCAGGACGGGCCGCCCCGCCGGGACGAGCGGCGCGCCGTGACGCGCCATCCGCCGGGAAGCCTCGAGGTCTTCTTCTATCAGCCCCTCTCCGACCTCGACCAGCGAGGCGAGGAGGGCTTTAGGGCCGGCTCGGGCCGACTCCATGGCCGAGAGCCGCTCGATCGCGCGCGACACCCCCCAGGAGAGATTGACCGCCGTCGGTCGCGCGCCCGCCAGCTTCGCCGCCGCTCTCCTGCAGGCGCGAACGGGATCGCGTCCGAGCCGGATCGCCTCTCGGGCGGCGAGCGCCACGCCGAACGCGCCTGCCACTCCCAGGGCGGGCGCCCCACGAATGGCGAGCGAT
>VGJL01000231.1 GCA_016867495.1 Candidatus Eisenbacteria bacterium
AACAGGTTGGCCAGTAACGGACTAACCACTCCCCCCACGCAATCGATAACTTCGCCTTCGAGCGAAGCCTTCCCCTGACACGTTCGCACTACCGGGGTTGACAGGATGACGTGTGCGGTAGTATGCATGTGTCATGACCCCAGGGAAGTCACGGGCCGACGAGTATGCCCAGCGGGTAAACGAGGCGCTGAAGCTCTTGGAGACGGGCACGTCCTCGACCGAGGTTGCCCAGGAGCTGGCCGAGCGCCACGGGGTCTCGGTGCGCCAGGGGTGGCGGTACGTGCGCGAGGCGACGGAGCGTTCCGTGCCTCTCGACGTCCCGGAGCAGAAGGTGGTCTTCACCGTGAAGTTACCGGAGAGTCTCGCGGAGCGCGTCCGCGCCGTGGCGGCGGCTCGCGGCAAGACGCTGAGCGGCCTGGTGAGCGAGGCGCTGGAGGCCTGGCTGCGGCGCCTGCGATCCGGGCGGCAGAGCGGTGGACGACAAAAGGGTTGATCTCGAGTTCGTCTACGACCGCCTCGGTGAGAATCGCCGAGCGCAAGCTTACTGTCTGCTGGTCCCGGAGACGGTCCGGAGGGTCCGGACCCAAGACGAGGAGCTGAGGACGAGAGATGCGAGCCAGGACGGCGGCGCTGTACGCCCGGGTCTCCTCCCAACAGCAAGAAGAGCGGGGGACCATCGCTAGCCAGGTGGCAGCTCTGCGGCAGTACGCTGCAGAGCATGACTATCTGGTGCCGGAGGAGTGGATCTTCCAGGACGAAGGGTACAGCGGCGCCTTGCTCGTCCGCCCTGGCCTGGAGCGGCTTCGCGACCTCGCAGCCCAAGGCGAGTTGGATGTGGTACTGGCCTACTCCCCGGACCGGCTGGCCCGGAAGTACGCCTATCAGGTGTTGCTGGTGGAGGAGTTCGCCCGCTCGGGCGTCGAAGTGGTGTTCCTCAAGTCGCCTCGCGGCGATAGCGCCGAGGACGAGCTTCTGCTTCAATTCCAGGGAATGATTGCCGAGTACGAGCGGGCGCAGATTGCCGAGCGCACCCGTCGGGGTAAGCTTCACCGGGCCCGGGCCGGGGACGTGAGCGTGCTCGGGGGCGCGCCTTACGGCTACCGGTATGTACGCGAGAGCGACACTATCGCGGCCCACTACGAGGTCATCGAGTCGGAGGCGCACGTAGTGCAGGAGGTCTTTCGCCTCTACACCAAAGACGACTACAGCATCGGGGCTCTCGCCCGACACCTGAGCGACCAGGACATCCCCACCCGTACGCGGAAGCGCCGCTGGGACCGCTCTGTGATCTGGGCGATGCTCCGCAATCCGGCGTACGTGGGCCAAGCGGCTTTCGGCAAGACGCGGGTCGCCGATCGGCCCAAGAAGCTCACCCGTCCGATGCGCCAGCAGGGAGGGGTCCCGGCACGGCAACCTGCCGTTGAGAACCGCCCGCCGGAGGAGTGGATCGAGATCCCGGTGCCGGCGATCGTGGATGAGACCACCTTTGCTCTGGCCGCCGAGCAGTTGAAGAAGAACAAGCAGTTCGCCCGTCGCAACACGAGGGAGCCCACCTTGCTCCAGGGGCTCCTGGCGTGTCGTCAGTGCGGGTATGCGTACTATCGTTGCTCGACGACGACCTCGAAGCGTCGGATCTACTACTATCGCTGCCTCGGCTCCGACGACTACCGCTGGGAGGGCGGACGCGTTTGCTCGAACCGGCCGGTCCGGCAGGATTATGTCGACGAGGTCGTCTGGAACGCGGTGGTGGAGCTGCTGGCCCATCCGGCGGTGGTGCGTCAGGAACTGGACCGACGCTTGGAGGAGCGGCGTCAGTCCAGCACCACTCAGAAACAAAAGGACCGACTCCTTCGGGAGGTGGCGCGGCACCAAAACGCCGTAAAGCGGCTCATTGAAGCCTATCAAGAGGAGCTGATCTCGATCGAGGAGCTTCGGGCACGGATCCCCGAGCTCCGCACCCGCGAGAACGCGGCGTCCGCTCAATTGGTGGCCCTCGAGGCCCAGCTCATCGACCAACAGGTGTATTTGAAGCTTGCCGAGAACCTGGAATCCTTTCTCACCCGCTTGGAGGAACGCGCCCAGACACTCTCCGTCGAGGAGCGACAGAGGGTGCTGCGCCTGGTGGTCAAGGAGGTCCAAGTAGATCGTGACCGGATCGTCATCAAGCACTGCATCAGCCCCACGGATGGCGACTCGGGCTCGGGTTATCGATTGCGTGGGGGGAGTCAGCGGCCCGCCTTGCGGAGTCCCCTCGTATCGCTCGATCACCACGCCGTCCTTCATGATCCCCGCCTGAAGCATCCGGCGGATGATCCTCAGCACGCGCTTGTCGGCGATCCTTCGGGCCAGGCGTCCCATCAGTACGTCGTGGTTGACCCGGTCAAAGAACTTCTCCAGATCCACATCCACCACGATCGTCCTGCCCTCGGCCACGTACTCCGCCGCTTTGCGTAGTGCCTGGTGGGCACTCCGCCCTGGGCGGAAGCCGTAGCTCGACTCCGAAAAGGTCGGGTCCAGCATCGGGTCCAGCACTTGGAGGAAGGCCTGCTGTACGAAGCGATCCTTCACCGTCGGGATGCCCAACTGCCGCATCCCGCCGCCGGGCTTCGGGATCTCTACCCCCAGCACCGGCTCCGGCTCGTAGCTCCCGTTCAGCAGACTCTCCACCAGCTCCTCCCCGTGGGCCTTGAGCCAGGGACCCAGTTCCGCAACGGTCATCCCGTCGATCCCTGGGCTGCCCCGGTTCTTCTTTACCTGCTTGTAGGCCCGCTTCAGGTTCTCAGGCGCACAGATCCTCTCCATCAAGGCATCCGTCTCCAGGGCTCGATTCCCCTCCGATGCCGACGTCGCTTGCCGCTCCCCTACGGGTTCAGATCGGCTTCCGGCCTTTCCGCCTTCCGAGGGGCGCACGGCGGCTTCCCCGCCTACGAACAGGAGGAGTTGCTCGCCTCTGCCTTGCTGCTGCTCCGCGTCCATCGAGTCGTCCGGTCTGTCTCCCTGCACCAAGTAGTTCGGCCCTTCGCCCGACGGAGGTTGGTCCAAGCGCTTACGTGCAGTCCGTCGGCCTACTATGGCCTCTGCTGACTCCTCCGAGCCCTTCCCCCGCCATCTCTGACTGGGTGGTCCGGTTCGTCCGGACGGACTCGAAGGCCTCCCAGGGTAAGCCCTGTCTCTTTCCCACGGTCCCCGCCGGATCTACCGGCACGTGCATCCGGATGGCCTTCGGGCGTCCCCGTCTGTGGCCGGGTTACCCTGCCGTGCCGGCCTTCTATCCGATTCCTGTTCGTCGGGTCCGTGCTTCGCCTCCGGCTTCCTTCAGATCCCGCCTCACGACGGGCACCCTTGCCTTCGGCTATCCGGTTCGGTGCCACCTCCGTCCGTTAGAGACTCCCACTCCAGATCCAGGGCATGCCTGGCACACGACACGGAGGCCCCGGCGCTCGTTGCGCCTGGGCCTCCCGTTTAGTCGGAAGGGAGCGACCGGGTCAGGCGCTCCGGGAGCGACGCCGATCCCCAACCGCGCGGCGCCTCCTTGCACGACGGGCCATCACGCGGCGACGGTCGAGGCCGGACCTGCGGTCCAC
>VGJL01000232.1 GCA_016867495.1 Candidatus Eisenbacteria bacterium
GCACCGCGCTGACGAGCGCCTCGGTCAGCGGCGGCGGGGTGTAGAGAACGCCGTGGCTTCGGCCCCGCTCCCGGTCGACCTGGAACCTGAGTCGGTGCCCGGGACCGCGAAGGAGCCTGTGCCGGAGCGCGTGCGCATGGATCCATCCGACGGGATCGTCCTCCGGTGCGCAGCGCGCAATGACAGGCAGAAGCCACCGGATCATCTCCTCTATGTCGGAAGCATCCAGATCGAGGGCTCCGGCCATCCCGCGGATCGCCTCCAACGTCTCGAGGAAGAACGGCTCGGGGCCGGAGGCGATCGGCAGGGCGTGTCGCCCCGCGGGCCGCGGAAACAGATCCCGCGCCGTTCCCGCGTGCGGCCGCGTCGGCCATTCGGCGAGGATCCTGCTGCGGGAGGGCGAGCCGAGGCGAGGGCGCGCGCGTGATCGATCGTTGAGCGGAGATCCCACCAGTCCCTCGAGCTCGAGCTGCAAGAGAATGATCAGATCGGAGAGCAGGGCGTGCGCCTCATCGGAAACCGCCGTGAGGTCCTCCAGGGAGGGCGGCGCGCCTGGCGAGGTGAACAGATCGTTCGCGGGAGCCTGGCCTTGGCGGGCGCGCGGGGCCGCGGCCATCAGGAGGGCGCGCGTCAGGACCGAGGGGAGATCGCGGCGATCCCTCATCGCTGCAGCACGACTCGCCCCGCGCGCTCGCGCCCACGCGCGTCCTTCCATCGCAGGAAATAGACGCCGCTCGAGAGATCTCCCTGTCCGCTCAGAGCGATACGGCCCTCCCGTGGGGAGAGGCGGAGCTTCAGCGCCCCATCGGCCCCGAAGAAATCTACCACACTCTCGAGAGCGGCGCCGTCGGGCAGAACGAGATCGCCGACACCGTTCCATGGCTGCGGAAAGATGCGCCGGGGCGTTCCGGGACTCGGCATCGGAGAGACCCAGTCGGTCCGATATTCCGCGAGGATGCCGTCCGCGCGCAGATGGGCCGTGAGTCGATAGGAGACTCCGCCCGCGTCGATGGGATCGAGGAAGTCGAGGGCTCCCGCCCCGTCCGGGTGGCTCCCGGCATCGGCCACCGTGGAGGGCTCTCCGCCCGCCAGTCGGCGTTCGAGCCTCCAGGAGGCGACCGGAACCCCCGGGGGAAAGGCGAAGCGCAATCGGACCCCGCGCCCCTCCACTTCGGCGACGAGATCGATCCAGAGGGCCGGGCTGACGGCAGTGTTGTTCACGGTGAGGGAGTCGGTCGAAACGATCCAATTCCCCGCCGGGAGACCCGTGCCGTCAGCGAGCCGATCGATCCGGAAATCTCCCACATCGTCCGTCTCTGCGGTCGCTCGAAGCGACATCGACTGTTCGATGGCAACGATCGGTATGTCCCGAAGGGCCTCACTCCCTTGCGACACAACGCTCCCGCGCAGGACTACCCCCAGGTCGGGAAGGAAGCTGACGCTCCGCGTCGTGTCGCCCGCCACGACATCGACCGGCAGAGCCTGCGCGGGATCGTACGTTCTCGGGTGGTACTGCGTCCTGTAGACGCCGTCGGGCACGAACGCGACCGTGTAGCTGCCGGAAGGGAGGCATCCGATCCTCCAGATCGTCGACATCCCGGCCTTGATCGTCACAGAGAAGACGCCCGGAGATCCTGTCGCGACGATCCTGGCGCTCGGCAGCCTTCCGAAGTCCGCCTGGAGCACTCCTTCGATCACTCCCTCGAGACTGGGAGGAAGGAGACAGTCGGCGTCCAGCTTGCCCTTGAGGTCGATCCCCCCCGTTTCTGCCCCCTCCCTCACGGCGACCCTCCGAGCGCCGCTCTCGCTTTCGGCATCGGGGTAGTAGCGCCGGATCGCGGGGACGTGAACGATGTAGGAGCCGGAGGGAAGACCGCGGAGCGCGTAGAAACCGAGATCCTCAGTCCTGGTCGTGTAGGCCTGAGAAGGGACTCCAGGCGGATAGGCCCGCACCTCCACATTCGCGATGCCAAGGTTGCTGTCGCGATGCCGCACATCCCCACGGATGACGCCGCCGAAGTCCGGGGCGATCGTGATCCCCGCGATCAACTCGCCCGCTGCCACCGCGATCGGAGCCGCGTTCGAGGTGTCCCGGGAACCATCCCAGGATTCGCTGATCGCCTCCGTTCCTCTCGCGTCGACCCAGAGGCGATAGGATCCCGACTCGAGTCCTCCGAAAGTCACGCGGCCTTCATCATCCGCAGGTCGCGCCAGCCTTTTCGTTCCATCGACCGAACGCAGGATCAAAGGGACTTGAGGCCAGGGATCTCCGCTCGGCCGCCGGACGGTCGCCTTGATCCTTCCCGCCGCCGGCAGCGTCAGGTCGCCGGCGTCCGTCGTGGCGCCGTCGGCCACGCGGTAGGACAGGGCGTCCGCGGAGTCCACGCCGCCCGGCGCGTAGCGGATCGCGTAGGCTCCGGTTTCGCTGCGCGGGTCATCGGGCCTCGCGCGGATCCGCGCAAGACCCGCGGGCACGCCGGGGATGACGGCGCGACCATCGCCTCCGGTCTTGGCGGATGATCGGAACCGTCCGACGCAGGCCTCGACGAGGATTCCCTCGATCGGTCCGCCGCCTTCCGCCGACAGGACGCGAACCGACACCGAGCCGCCCGAAGGGCGGCAGGTCAGAATGAGCGGAAGCGACGAGTCGCCCGGCTGCAGGGCGATGATCGCAGCGCCTGCAAGGTCCGGGCTGTCGGGATAGAACCGAGCGGGATAGAAGATCGAGGGCTCCTGCGATCGGCCGATTCCGGGCGCGCCCGCGATCAGGAGGAGGTAGATCAGGGCAAGCCGGCCCCTCCAAACAGGCGCCGCGCTCCGGGCTGACGCACCGTGGCCCCCAGAGGGCTCAAGCTCCGTGCGAGGCCCGTACCGTCGTGCGAATTCCTCCGCGGACAAGGAACTCACCCTCCACGGCCATGCGGCGCGGCGAGAGGATCGACACCAGATCGTCCAGGATCTTGTTCACAACGGCCTCGTGGAAGGCGCCCTGGTTGCGGTAGGACCAGAGGTAGAGCTTGAAGGACTTCAGCTCCACGCAGAGGGCGTCCGGGACGTAGTGGACGCGAATGAGGGCGAAGTCGGGTTGCCCGGTCAGCGGACAGAGACAGGTGAACTCCGGACAGTCGAAGCGGATCTCGTAGTCCCGCTCCGGCTTCGGATTCGGGAAGGTCTCCAGGATCGTCGGTTCTCGCGCCGCCACGACGTGCCTCCCTGCCGGAGGAGTCCGGCACCCCTTTTTCAGGGTAGCGCAGGTCGGGCCGCGCCACAACCGGACGGGTCTTCTCCCACCGAGTCCGCTCGGGTAGACTCGCGGGGACCGAAGCGCCGGGATCTCCTGTGGCGCTTTTGGACCATGGCCAAACCGAAGGGGAGGAGCAGGAAGAGATCATGAAGGGCGATCCGAAAGTCATCAAGTTGCTCAATGAGGCTCTGACGGCGGAGCTGACCGCGATCAACCAGTACTTTCTCCACGCCGAGCTGTGCGAGAACTACGGCTACGAGATTCTCTACAAGGCGATCCGTACGGAATCGATCGACGAGATGAAGCAC
>VGJL01000233.1 GCA_016867495.1 Candidatus Eisenbacteria bacterium
GGACCGCTCTGGCTCCCGGAGGATTGGACGATGAGTCCCGGCGCGCACCGATCGACTGTTCTGCTTGTCTGTCTCCTTGCGACCCTCCCGATCGGGGCGCGCGGCTCGCCTCCGCCAACCTCGCCGAGCGGACGGCCCCAGGACGCCGGAAAGGAGGTCGAGGCGCGGGGATTCCAACGATTCCCGGACACCAACGGCCGCGATGTCGTCTTCACGAGCGAGGGGGACCTCTGGACCGTTCCGGTCGCGGGGGGGATCGCCCGCAGGTTGACTTCGGATGCCGGCGAGGAGCGCTTCGCCCACTTCTCCCCCGATGGGAGCCTGATCGCCTTCAGCGGCCAGTATGGCGGCAACACGGATGTGTTCGTCATCCCCGCCACCGGGGGCCCCCCGCGGCGGCTGACCTTCCATCCCGCCCCCGATCAGGTCGTCGGCTGGAGGCCGGACGGAGCGGTCCTCTTCCGCAGTCGCCGCGACGATCCGATGCTGAACTGGAGGCTCTACTCGATCTCCCCGGATGGAGGCGACCCCGAGGTCCTTCCCCTGACCGAGTGCGCCCTCGCGAGCTTCTCCCCGGACGGCCGGCGAATCGCCTTCACCCGTTTCAGCCTCGAGTGGCATCACTGGAAGCAGTACCAGGGCGGATGGGCGCAGGACATCCATGTCGGCGATCTCGCCGGCCTCGACTTCAAGCGGGTGACCGACTTCAAGGGAATGGACGCGTTCCCGATGTGGCACGGCGATCGGATCTTCTTCCTCTCGGATCGCGACGGCGTCCCCAACTTGCACAGCATGAATCCGGACGGTGGCGACGTCCGCCGGCTCACCTCCCACGCGGAGATGGAGGTCCGCTGGCCGGCTCTGGGGGCGAACTTGATCGTCTATCAGTTCGCCTACGACATCTGGCTCTACAACATCGAGACGGGAGAGAATGCGCGCATAGACATTCGGTTGCCGTCCGATCGCGCCCGCGCAGGAGAGAGAGTCGTCGACCCGAAGGAGTACATCGAGTCGTACACCCTCTCTGCCGAGGGCGGCAGGCTCGTCCTCTGCGCCCGCGGGGAGCTGTTCTCGTTGCCCGCGAAGAAGGGGCGCACCGTGAACCTCACGCTCTCGCAAGGCGTTCGCGAGAGGAGCCCCGCATTTTCCCCCGACGGATCCCGGATCGCCTATCTCTCCGACGAGACGGGGGAAGAGGAGATCCGCGTCATCCCGGCGGCGGGAGGAAGCGCGCGCCGTGTGACGCCCGGCTCAGCCGGCTATCACTATCCGCCCGTCTGGTCCCCTGACGGGAAGTGGCTCGCCTACAGCGATCGAACCCTGAGTCTCTTCCTGGTCGACGCCGAGAACGGAACGACCACGCCGATCGCCCGCTCCGAGATCTGGGAGATTCACGACGCCGTCTTCTCGCCGGACTCGCGCTGGATCGCATGGACCGAGTACGAGCCCAACAACAACCGCACGATCCGGATCCGCGCCGTTTCGGGGGGCGCCACGACTACGGCCACCGATCCGATGTTCGACTCCTGGGCCCCGGCCTGGGACCCCGAGGGGAAGTACCTCTACTTCCTGTCGCGCCGCACGATCAACCCGTACATGGGACCCTTCGAAGAGGAGTTCATCGCCCTCAACGCCACGAAGCCCTACCTGCTGGTCCTCCAGGCCGGCACCCCGTCCCCGTTCGCTCCGAAGGATGAGTCGGACGAGGGGGACGACGCGAACGCCGCCTCCGAAGGGAAGAAGGACGCGGCCGCGAAGAAGGGCGGCGCCGCGGAAGACGCCGAGGGGGTCGATGTCGCGATCGACCTCCCCGGCCTCACCGAGAGAATCGCCGAGATCCCGGTCGAGGCGGGGAACTTCGTTCGCTTGACGGCCGTCGCGGGGAGGGTCCTCTGGCAATCGATCCCGAACGAGGGGATGGCGACCCTGCCCGAGGACGAGGATGAGCCGAGCAAGGCGAACGCCTCTCTGATCTCCTTCGACATCGCCGGAAAGAAGAGCCGCACGCTCGCGACGGAGATCGACGACTACGCGCTCTCCCCGGATCGCAAGAGCCTCGTTCACAGATCCGGGACCACGTTTGTCGTTCTCCCCTCCGACGCCGACGATCCGCCGGCGGATGAGGCCCTCGCCGAGGCCACCGTCGATCTCTCTGGGCTCGACATGACGATTGACCCCGTCGCCGAATGGCGGCAGATCTTCCATGAGGCCTGGCGCCTGGAGCGCGACTTCTTCTGGGACCCGGACATGCTCGGAATCGACTGGGCGGGCGTTCGCGCGCGCTACGCCCCGCTCCTTCCGAGAGTGACCACGCGCGACGAGCTGACGGACCTGCTCGGGGAGATGATCGCGGAGCTTCGCACGAGCCACGAATATGTCTGGGGAGGAGACGATCCGGGGAAGTCTCCCCGCGCGGTCGGGCGTCTGGGCATCGATCTCGCGCGCGGCTCGGCGGACGGGCCTCTTCGGATCGCGCGGGTCCACGGCCCGGACAGATGGGACGCGGAGCGGGCCTCTCCCCTGCTTCTTCCCGGACTCGGCGTCGCCCCGGGCGACTATCTGCTGGCGATCGACGGCTCGTCCCCCTCCACCATCGAACAGACTCACTCGCTCCTCGCCGGAAAGGCGGGAAAGCCCGTCGTCCTCACGGTCAGCTCGAACCCCGACGGCCGCGATCCCCGCAGGATCTACATCCAGACGATGGAGAGCGATCACGCGGCCCGTTACGAGCAATGGGTCGCCGACAAGAGGGCCTATGTCTCCGAGCGGACATCCGGACGGGTCGGCTACATCTATCTGTCCGACATGGATCTCGCCGGACTGCAGGAGTTCACGAAGCAGTTCTTCCCGCAGCACGACAAGGAGGCGTTGATCCTCGACGTGCGGAACAACGCCGGCGGGTACATCAGCTCCATGCTCCTCGAACGCCTCTACAGGAAGCTCTGGAGCTTCGGCTACACGCGGCACGCGCGCCCCTTCCGAGATCCCCCGCGCTCCTTTCACGGCCACCTCGTCGCCCTCATCGACCAGGGAACCGGATCCGATGGGGAGAGCTTCGCGGAGGCGTTCAAGCGGCTCGGCCTCGGGCCGGTCATCGGGATGAGGTCCTGGGGCGGCCTCGTCGGCATCGGGGCGGCCCCGAGGGCCCTGGTCGATGGCGGCGGAGTCACGCAACCGGAGTTCGCGCACTGGGGTTTCGATCGCCGCTGGCTCGTCGAGGGCGAGGGGGTGCTCCCCGACACGGCCATCGACAACGACCCGAGCTTGACCGCCAGGGGACTCGACCCGCAGCTCGACCTAGCGATTCAGACGATCCTGGCCAGGATGGAATCGGAGCCGAAGAAGCTTCCGGATCCCCCGGTCCTGCCGAAGGCGTCCCCGGCGGGAAGATAGAAGGGAGACGGCGTCATGAAAACGATCCTGCAAACCATCGTCGGCATCCTCATCATCGATCTCCTGATCGCCGGGGCGCTCGCGCTCGTCATCGCCGGCAAGACAAAGGACCTGCCCGATCTCGAGGGCGGAACCGTCCTCATCCAGAGGATCGCGG
>VGJL01000234.1 GCA_016867495.1 Candidatus Eisenbacteria bacterium
TCGCGCGCTCACGGTCAACGAGGCGAGGCCTCGTGAGGATCGCGGCGGAGGCCGGGGCTACGGCGGCGGCGGCGGAAGGTCGAGTCGCCGGTACTAGCTCTCAGGCTGTCGGGGGCGCGGGCTGCGCCGCGCCGCGCCTGAGTGACGAGGGAAGGTCGCGCGAGCGGCCTTCCCGCTTTTTTCCCCGGCGATCCGTCGGAGTCGAAGCGCGCCGAACCCACTCCCGGCAGGGAAGCAGCGTCTGCCGTTTCTCGACCGCTAGCTGACCCTCTGGATCTTCCTGGCCATGGCCGGGGGAGTGGGCCTCGGTCGCCTCGTCCCCGGAGCGGCGCCCCTCCTGGATCGCTTCAACGTCGGGACGACAGCGGATTGCCACCGCTGAGCCGAGGGAGACGCTTCATTCTTCCCCATCCTGGTCGGCGGACTTCTGGATGTCGGAAAGCTGATCTGCGAGCTTTGGCAACTCGGTCTCCACGATAGCCCAGACGAGGTCGAGATCCACATCGAAGTAGTCGTGAACAACCCGGTGGCGCAACCCGACGACACGATGCCATGGAACATCCGGGTGCTGGCTCTTGAACTCCCGCGGCAAGCGATTGGCCGCTTCGCCGATTACCGTCAGGTTACGGACCACGGCGTCGATCGTCTTGTCGTCGTGCAGGAATCCATAGTGGTCCAGGCCGGCAACGGAGCGCTCGATTCGGCGGATTCGGTCCAAGATGTCCTCGATGAGGAGACCTACCGGCCTACGCGACATCGACCAGCTCCTCCTCGATGACCGCCCAGTGCCGCGGGGTAATGGCTCGGCGGGAAACCACGTCAGCGTGAACGCCGAGCAGGGATTCGATCCGCTCCGCCAGATCCACGAACCGGAGACCGATCGAAGGATCGACCTCCACAAGAATATCCACGTCGCTGGCCTCGGTCTGCTGACCGCGGGCGTAGGAGCCGAACAGGGCGAGCCGGGTCACACGAAAGTCCCGCGCGAGCTCGGGCATGGCTTGCTGTAGGATTCCAAGGATTTCCTGCGCGCTCCGCATGTTCATTCTCCGGTCTGGATGCCCCGATCGCCACCCATTCGTCCGTGGGGCATCCCGGGGCATTTGGCTCTCAACGCAACTTCAAACGCAGTTTCCTTCCGTCCGTTTCCCGAGGCAAGACCTGAGGGTCAAACGGTGGGCTGGTCCTAGCCGAGTCTCCGAACAAAACTGTAGCAGGGACCGTAGCAGATCTTCGCTGCAGGGCGCTAGGCGGTTTGGATGTGCTTGATTGACAGAGCGTTGCATCAGACTCGGGTGCTCGCAGGGAGCGGACCACGGCGGTCTAACACGCCGCTGTGATCGCGGAGGTTGACAGCAGCACCCATCTGTGGTGAACTTCCGCTCTGGCAATCAGTTGTGCGGTGCGGAGAGATGGCCGAGTGGTTGAAGGCGGCGGTCTCGAAAACCGCTGTGGGGGTAACTCCACCGGGGGTTCGAATCCCTCTCTCTCCGCCACTCTTCCCCCCTGACTTCGTCAGCCAGAACGTCTTATCAGAGATCACGTTACAGCTTAGGCGGTTGACAATCAGCCCAGATCGCGGAGGGGCTCGTGGTCAAGCACGGAGCGACTCGAGCCGCGGTCTATGCGCTGGCTGGGCCGACCGGCTCGGTTCCCCCCTCACGTTCCGTCGAGAGGACTCTCGCCCTCGACGGCCTGGCCGAAGAATCGAGCATTCCAACTCCAGGAGATGTCTCGTGAGCATGGCCGTCCATCCCTACGAGTGCGTCTCTCGGGTCAGGGATTACGGCATCGGCGTCTTCCACTCCATCTCGAGCATGCTGGGCCTGCCGGACGAGGAGAGCGTACCCGTGTGCTCGTGAGGCTGTACCTCTCCGAGTATGTCTCGAGGTCCGAGGCCAGGAGGCTCCTGGCAGGACTGGAGAAGTTCCGAGAAGTGATCCTCGACATGAACCAGGTGAAGAGGCCGGGGCAGGCGTTCGCTGATGAGGTGTTCCGGGTCTTCCCGTCACAGGATTCGGTTGACGATTCCGCCACAGCCCCGGAGCCGATCGGGACGCCCGCCCTGCCGGGCGCAGGCTGATGCGCAGGGCCCCTCCGGCCGGGCCCTCCCCGCAGACCCGCGCAAATCGCGGTCCACAAGGCCGTTGAGCGCGCCCCCATCTTGCCCCTATACTGGCTTCTTGCGACCACCGCGGAGAGATGTCCGAGTGGTTGAAGGAGCACGCCTGGAGAGCGTGTAGGCGTGATGAACGCCTCCAGGGTTCGAATCCCTGTCTCTCCGCCAGTTTCGCGGGACCGCGGGTTCCGCGGTTCGGGTCGGTGAGTCGGTTCGATCGGTTTGACGATTCTGTGTGGGGATGTAGCTCAGCTGGGAGAGCACCTCGTTCGCAACGAGGGGGTCGACGGTTCGAATCCGTTCATCTCCACAGTTTCTTTTCCGCCCCTGGGTCGGGTCGTGCTAGATGGGGAGTCAGCGGTGCCCTGTAACCCGCAATCCGCTACAGCGGGATTGAACTCCCATCCGAGGCCTCGCCCGGTCGCGTGGTTGCAGGGGCCAAGGGGCGTTGAAGGTCAGGTCCCGCGCGACGCGAGACTGCTGAACCCCGTCAGGACCGGAAGGTAGCAGCGGTAGGCAGACCCTCGCGGGCGCCGCGGAGCCTCCTGGCCCGAGCCTACAGCTCTTGTGGCGCGCGGTCGGAAGGTCGAAGTTGGGTGCACGGCTCGATCCTGGGGCGGCCATTCGGCACAAGGAGGGTGAACGGGTGGGCTATCTGGTCCTGGCTCTGAAATGGCGCCCGCAGACCTTCGATGAAGTCGCCGGGCAGGACGCGATCGGCCAGACCCTGAAGAACGCCATCCGCTCCGGCCGGACCGCGCACGCCTATCTCTTCACCGGTCCCCGAGGCGTCGGCAAGACCTCGATGGCGCGCATCCTCGCGAAGTCGCTGAACTGCGCCGAGGGCCCCACGCCGGATCCCTGCAACCGCTGCGATGCCTGCAAGGAGATCACCGGAGGCCGCAGCCTGGACGTGATGGAGATCGACGGCGCGAGCAACCGCGGGATCGACGACATCCGCGAGCTGCGCGAGAACGTCCGCTACGCCCCCGCCGGCGGGCGGGTGAAGGTCTACATCGTGGACGAAGTCCACATGCTGACCACGGACGCCTTCAACGCCCTATTGAAGACCCTGGAGGAGCCTCCCTCGCACGTTGTCTTTGTCCTGGCGACGACCGAGCCGCTCAAGGTCCCGGCGACGATCATCTCGCGATGCCAGCGCTACGACTTCTCGCGCCTGCGCCTGCGCGACACGCTCGGCAGGCTTCACACGATCTGCGAGTCCGAGAAGATCGAGATCTCGGAGGACGCGCTCTCGCTGATCGCTCGGCGGGCCGAGGGGAGCATGCGCGATGCCCTCACCCTTCTCGACCAGGTCGTGGCCTCAGGGCGCGCGCCCCTGGACGGGAAGGAGGTGACGGCCGCCCTTGGGATCGCG
>VGJL01000235.1 GCA_016867495.1 Candidatus Eisenbacteria bacterium
TCGTGCCCGGGCGGGCCGGACGCCTGGTCGCCGTCAGACTCGGGCTATCGTCGGTCTGCGAGGCCTCGCTCGTGTAGGCCGTGACGGAGACGGCGAAGAATCGGTGCGTCTGCGCCCTGGCGAGCCGCTTTGGAATCTGCTCCACCATGAGAGCCGTGTGCGGGGGCAGACCCATCTGCGGGCCTTCCGAGGACGCCGAGAGCGTCGCGGGCTCGACAGTCGCGGACAGGATCTCGTCCCCCAGGGTCGAGATCTGCGCATCGAGGGCGCGGATCCCTCCGACCAGGGCCGCCAGGCCAAAGGCAAGAGCGGCCACGCGGAGTCCTCGCGGCAGGTTCCAGACTGGCTGAGCGATTTCGGCAATATCGGCTAAGTGCACGCTATGGTGAAGCTTGGAGAGTCGATCGAATTGAGCCGTGAGCCACTTGGGGACAGACGATCCCCGCCGCAGCGTTCTGCAAAGGCTCAGTCGCACCGGTTCCAACCTCCCTTCGGGCCCGTTTCGCGGCCGCGAATCAGAGAACCCTAGCCAGCCCTTTCTACCCGTGTCAAGCCCCGGGGATCTCCGCCCCGGAGGCCTCGCGGTCGCCAGAAGAGGGCCGCAGGCCGCAACAGAAGCGGGGTTAAGCAATTCCGCCCCTTGCGCGGCGGTGCGGGCTCAGCTATCAAGGAGTGGCGACTGCCATCCCGGATCTGGCGGGGGGAAAGGTACGGGAGCTCGAACTTGAACTGGGCGGAGAGCCTTCTGGCCTTCGGAGGTCTGCAGGCGGCTCGAGAAGAGGCGCGTGTCGTCGTCATTCCCGTCGCCTACGATCTGACCACGACTTACGCTGCGGGGGCGCGCGACGGGCCCCGCGCCCTGATCGACGCCTCGACGCACATGGAGCTCTTCGACGAGGAGCTCGGCTTCGCCCCCATCGATGTCGGGGTGCACACGCTGCCGATCGTGGAGCAGGTGGCTGCCGGGCCCGAAGCGATGAGCCTCGTTGTTCAGGGGATCGTTCGAGAGGCTCTGGAAGACGGGAAGCTTCCCGTCCTGCTCGGCGGAGATCACAGCCTCTCGATCGGCGCCTTTCGCGCCCTCCACGAGCTGGGCCTTTCCGCAACCATCCTGCAGCTCGATGCCCACGCCGACCTCCGGGAGGAGTACCAGGGGACGGCCCACAGCCACGCCTGCGTCATGGCGCGCGCGCGCGAGCTCTTCCCGTGCGCGCAAGTCGGCATCCGCAGCCTCAGCGAGCCGGAGCATGAGAGGGCGCGGCGCGAGAGGCTCGCGATCCTTCCGGCGCGCCGGCTCCGAGAGGATCGGGAGGCCGCCGTGGCCGAGATCCTGCCCCTGCTGGGCAGGCAGATCTACCTGACCCTTGACCTCGATGTTCTGGATCCCTCCATCATGCCGGGAACCGGCACGCCGGAGCCGGGCGGTCTCCTGTGGGACGAGATCCAGTGGGTCGTTCGGGCGCTGACAAGGGACCGCAGCGTGATCGGCTTCGACATGATGGAACTCTCCCCGATCCCGGGTCTGCGCGCACCGGAGTTCCTTGCGGCGAAGCTGCTGAACAAGATCCTCGGGATCGTCTGGCCTCCGGGAGGGGCAGGATCGATCCCCCCTTCGGCCGGCGAGACTCCGACGCAGGGGAGCCGGCCGTGAGACTGCCGTCCCGCGAGAGGCAGGAAAGGACGATCGGATGATGCAGGAGACGATCAGTCGAGCGCTCGGCCGGAGAGTCCGCCGCATACGCCAGGAGAAGGGGCTGACCCTCAAGCAGATCGAGGCGAAGGTGCACGTCAGCGCGACCCACATCTCGGAGATCGAGAGAGGCAACACATCGCCGACCGTCGGCGCGCTGGAGAAGATCGCGCAAGCGTTGGAGGTGCTGCCGTCGCACCTGATCGACCTTCCCGCGATTCCCGAGCTCAGAGTCCAGCACGGCGAGGAACGCAAGAGCCTCTCCACAGAGCGGGGGATGGTCGTCCTCGATCCGCTGACCGACCGCAGCGCGCGTTCCGACCTCTCCTACTTCGTCGCCACAATCAAGGCCGACGGACAGGTCGAGGCTGCCCCCGGCCACCAGGGAGAGGAGTTCTGTTACGTTCTCGAGGGGATCCTCGAGGTCGCCGTGGACGGCACGTCGTACGTGCTCCGCCCAGGCGACGCTCTGCACTTCAAGGCGGCCCGCCCCCACAGGATCCGCAATCTCTCCCCAACCCCCAGTCGGTCCCTGTGGGCCGTGCGGCCTCGTCTCTTCATCTAGGACCGCCCGAAGGAGAGGGAATGATCACGAAAGAAGCTCTGGGCAGGCGGGTCCGGGAAGTCCGGCTCCACAACGCGATGACCCTCAAGGATGTCGAAGGGCTCTCGGGCCTCTCGTCGACGCACATCTCGGAGATCGAGCGCGGCATGACCTGCCCCACGGTGGGAGCGCTCATCCGGATCGCTGTCGCCTTGAGGAAGGACCCTTGCTACTTCGTCGAGGAGCGGGAGCTCGACGAGATCTGCGTGAGCTGCGACGGGGAACGGCCGAGCGATCCGGCCCCGCGCGTCGGCTCGGCGGATCGGGCCGCCGTGGAGCCGCTCACGCGCGGGATCCTCGGAGGGAGGATCAGGGCGCACGAGGTCAGACTCGAACCCGGAGGCGCCATCGAGATCGAGTGGCTCGCGACCGGGGAGGATGCCTGCTTCTACTGCGTCGAGGGAGTCTCGGAGTTGAGCCTCGGCGGGAAGACGAGCCGCGTCGTCGCCGGCGACTCGATCCAGGGCGCGGTACCAGCTGGACCGCACGGGATTCGCGCGGGCGATCTCGGATGCCGGCTGCTCGTGATCAGCGACCACCGCGAGGTCCCCTCCGGGCGATCCTGAGGGTTGACCGGAGCCCGCATGAGCGCTGGATCAGCCAGTCGCCGTGCTAGGTCTCTCGGCCCGCCTCCGGGGGCGCTCCTGCCTGACGGCGCTGGACACGTTTCGCTTCCTGCCAGTAGGCCTCCATGGTCTCGAGCTTCGCGCGACCCAGGCGGTATCCGTCCGACTCGAGGGACCCCGCCATGAGATTGAAGCGTGAGCGGAACTTCTCCGCCGCGGCGATCAGCGTGGCCTCCGGGTCTCTCCCCAGATGCCGTGCCAGGTTGACCACGGCGAAGAGAAGGTCCCCCAGCTCTTCCGAGACGGCGGCAGACTGCCGGTCCAGATCGATCGCGCTTGCCAGCTCGTCGATCTCCTCGCGGATCTTGCCGGTGACGCCGGACAGATCCCCCCAGTCGAACCCGAAGGCGGCGGCCTTCTCCTGAAGCCTCCTCGCGCGAGCCAGCGCGGGGATGCCGGCCGGAAGGCTCTTCATGGGCTCGGTGTCGGGAGGGGATTCCCTCCTCTTGCGCTCTTCCCACGTCTCCGGATCGCGGACGCCCGAAACCTCGATCGATCCGAAGACCTCCGGGTG
>VGJL01000236.1 GCA_016867495.1 Candidatus Eisenbacteria bacterium
AGGGCCGCGAGGGCCGCGAGGATGGCGGCCCAGAGGCACCCCATGTGGAACGAGGAGAACTGCCGCATGGATCGACCTCCCGTCGGGATCCCCCGTAGGGAGCGTAGCGAACCGCATCTGCCCAGGCAAAAGCCAAGTTCACCGGAGGTGGACGGAGGAGTATCCTTCTCTCTTGAACGCCGCGCCTCGCGGCGCGAAGGAGGCTCCCACCCGGATGGCTGGCAAGAAGGAAGGACCGGACCGGAATCCGCCCCTCTCCGATGAGGTCATGGACCGCATCGACAGCGCATGGGACGCGCTGGAGAAGGGGGATATCGAGACCGCGAGCACCGAGGCCGAGGATCTCATGGAGGAGACCGAGGGGCATCCCGAGGTTCGCTTTCTGCTCGGCGCAGCCCTTCTCGAGAGCGGACATCCGGTTGAGGCCCTGGAGCACCTCGAGTCCGCCGAGGGACGGGTGGACAGCTCCAACGTCCATGTCTTCTACCTCGCCTCGGCGATGCTCGAGCTGGCGCGGTTCGACGAAGCCGAGGGGCTCTTCCGTCAGGTGATCGCCATGGACGAGGATCCCGCCCCCGCGCAGTTCGGGATCGCTCAAGCCCTGGAGCACCTTGGAAGGTACACGGAGGCCGAGGGCTTCTACGATCTGGCCCACCGCTCCGATCCGGTAGCCTACCCGCTCCCCACGCGGATGAAGCGGGAGGCCTTCGAGCGCGTCGTGCGCGAGGCGGCCGATTCGCTGCCCGAGGCGATCCTCTCGCACTTGAGCGAGATCCCGATCGTCGTCCAGGACCTTCCTGAAAAGGACGTCTTGTCGGCGGAAGGGGGGGATACCGTCACTCCCGCCGTGCTCGGCCTCTTCATCGGGCCCAGCATCAAGGACAAGTCGGTCTACAGCCCTCCATCGCTTCCGCCGACCGTCTTCATCTATCAGAGGAACCTCGAGAGGATCTGCCAGACCCGCGAGGAGCTGATCCACGAGATCTACCTGACCCTCTACCACGAGATCGGGCACTACATAGGTCTCGAGGAGGATGAACTGGAGGCGCGCGGCCTCGAATAGCACCGATTCGGAGCGGGCGGGCGGATGCCTCAATCGCCGTCGCGCGGAATCAGCCCATGAGAGACGCCAGTCGGGAATCGAACCCGTCTCCGGAGAGGATCATCCGGCTCCTCGCCTTGAGGGAGCATCCTCGGGAGAGAGGGTACTTCGCCGAGACCTATCGTTCGGCCGTGGATCTGCCGTTGGCGGGCCCGGCCGCTGCCGATCGGAGAAGTCGTTCTCTCAGCACCGCCATCTACTTCCTCGTCACTCCCGACCGTCCGTCCCCGATGCACCGCCTCTCAGGCGATGAGATCTACCACTTCTATTCGGGGGATCCCGTCGAGATCCTCGTGCTCAGTGGCTCGCAGGGGAGGATTCACCTTCTCGGCAACGACCTTGATGCCGGGATGAGGCCTCAGATCGTGATTCCGGGCGGAGCCTGGCAGGGAGCGTCGGTCGCGGCCGGGGGCAGATTCGCCCTGCTCGGGACGACGATGGCCCCCGGATTCGACTACGCCGACTATGAGGCCGGAGACCCCGCCGATCTCGCGAGTCGATTCCCCGAATTCGCGTCCTGGATCGCCGCGCTCGGCGTTTCTCGATGAGCCGCCTGTCCGGCGACGTCACATGGGGGCGAATCCGCGGTCGGCGAAGTAGGCGTCCCTGAGCTCCCGCTCTATGGCCATGAACTGGCGGTGGTGGCCCTCTTCCCAGGCGACGAGATGCTCGAAGACCTTCCGCGTCTCCGGATCCTCCGCCGTCCGGGAGACCTCCTTGTAGAACTGCACGGCCTTGGCCTCGAGATCGACCGCGAGCGCCACGACGGCCATCTCGAACTCTCCCCGGCGAAGCGAGCGACGAAAAGCGTCGTCGATGATGAACTCCTCGATCTTCTCCTTGGACCGCTCGCTCGGCTCATTCTCGGCCCAGGCGCCGGTCTTCATCAGAGAGGCGTAGTGCCGCTCGAGGTAGGCCTTGTGCCCCTGCTCCTCCTCGGCGAGCATCTCGAACATCCGGCGCGCGTCCGGGTCCTCAGCCTTCGCCGCAGCGGTCTTGTAGAGCTCCTGCCCCTTGATCTCGGTGATGATCGCGGTGCGCACCGCGTCGATCGCTGTCTGCAACTGCTCCTTCGTCATGGCTCCTCCTCCGGGGATCTCCGAGTCACCAGAGCAGGATACCCGATTCGACGGGATCTCATCCAGTGCCGTTGGCCTCATTCGCGGCGCCGCAGCCTAGCCAGGCCGCGCCGAGAACGCCGGCCGAGTCGCCCAGCAAGTTCGGCCTGACGGCCGTCAGCATCTCGTCATTGAAGAGACGGGAAGGCATGTGGCGCGCGGCGCCCTCCGCAAGGGCGGGCGCGCGCGAGATCCCGCCGCCGAGGACGATGATGTCGGGATCGAGGATGTTCACGACAAGGGACAAGGCCGCGGCGAGGCGTTCCTCGTAGGAGTCGACGATCCGGCGCGCACGCGGGTCCTTCTCCCGCAGCGCCCAGACCTCGAGGGCCGCGAGCGCATCGCCCCCGGCCTCGCGATAGGCTTTCTCGACCGCCGGTCCACACAGGTAGGTCTCGATGCATCCGCGCCGCCCGCAGTAGCAGGGGGGGCCGGAAGGGTCGAGAGGGTTGTGCCCCCACTCGCCCGCGATTCCCTGCGCCCCCGGCCAGATGCGCCCGTCCAGGACGATTCCTCCGCCGACGCCTGTGCCTAGGATCACGCCGAAGACGCAGCGCCCGCCTCGCCCCGCTCCATGGAGAGCCTCCGCCAGAGCGAAACAGTTGGCGTCGTTCTCGACGCGGACGCGCTGCCCCAGGCGCTTCTCGAGATCGAGCTGAAGGGGGCGCCCGATCAGCTCGGTTGTGTTGGCGTTCTTGACGCGGCCATGCGTCGAGGAGACTGCCCCGGGTATGCCGACGCCGATCGATCTCTCCGCGCCGCAGGCCCGCGCTCTGAGGGAGTCGACCATTGCCACGACAGCGTCGACGATCGCCTCGTACCCCTGACCCCGCGGCGTTGGGCGCCGGAACCTCAAGAGCGGCTCGATCGGGTCCCCGGCGAGGAGGACCCCCTCGATCTTCGTTCCTCCGAGGTCGACGCCTATGCGGAAGGTCGGATCCATGCTCACTCCATCATACGCCGCCCGCTCGCCCTCGCCGATAAGCGGCGCGCCCGCGCCCGCCGCCTGCGCAAGGGGGCGCTGTCCGCGCTCCGCCCTTCCAAGACCGCCGCGCGCCATGCTATCGTCTCCTCGCCGGGATCAGGCGGAATCCACTCCACTTCCCGGCGCGCGTATGCCGATAGGAAGTGGCGATGGCGGCGCCGTCGCGTCTCCGGCGAATGGCCGGCGAGGGCGCCACCT
>VGJL01000237.1 GCA_016867495.1 Candidatus Eisenbacteria bacterium
CGATCTCTCCGGGTACCCGGGCGTCGTAGAGGAGAATCGGATGGAGGTTCCCATCCCCCGCATGGAAGACGTTCGCGATCTTCATGCTCTCCCTCTCGCCGATGCGGCGGATCGTCTCGAGCAGCTCGGCGATGCGGGATCGCGGCACGACGCCGTCCTGCGTGTAGTAGTCGGGAGAGGCGCGGCCCAACGCGCCGAAGGCCTGCTTGCGCACCCTCCAGAGGGCGGCCCGCTCGCGCGCGTCCCGCGCGGTCCGGATCTCGAGCGGATTGCGGGACTGTAAGGCGGCGAGCGCGAGATCAGCCTCCTCGTCGAGGCCGGCCGCCAGTCCCTCGATTTCGACGATGAGGACCGATCGGGCTCCCTGCGGGAAGCGGTATCCGAAGGCCGACTCCAGCGTGGCGAGGACTTCCCCGTCCATCATCTCGAGAGCGACGGGAAGAACGCCGGAGGTCAAGACGCCGCTCACGGCCGCGATCGCCTCCTCGGTCCGCGCGTAGGCGGCGAGGAAGACGCGGGCCTCCTCGACGGCCGGGATGAGATCGACCTCGATCTCGGTCACGACGCCGAGGGTTCCCTCCGATCCGCAAAGAAGCCCGACCCAGTCGGGGCCCGGCTCTCGGCCGAAGGCGACCACATCGCCCCCCGCCAGGACGACGGTCAGGGAGCGCACGTGCGTCGCCGTCACTCCATGGAGGAGCGTGTGCGGCCCCCCCGCGTTCTCGGCGACATTGCCGCCGATCGTGGCCACTTGCTGGCTCGACGGATCGGGGGCGAACCGGAGTCCCCGCTTCTCGGCTGCGGCGTTCAGGGCGAGGTTCGCCACGCCGGGCTGCACGCGGCAGCGGCGCTCGATCGGATCGATCTCGAGGATCCGCCTCATCCTCGTCAGGGCGAGGACCGCCGCGCCCGCGGGCGCGACCGCGCCTCCGGAGAGGCCGGTGCCCGCGCCGCGGGGAACGACCGGGACATCGTGCTCGGCGGCGAGGCGCAGGCACGAGGAGACTTCCTCCGTCGTTTCAGGGAAGAGGACGAGGGCGGGAGGCGAGCGGTGGAGCGTCAGGCCGTCCGATTCGTAGAGGATCCTCTCGTGCGGCTCGTCCATGACCCGCGCGGGGCCAAGGAGCGATCGCAGCGCGGAGGCGAACCGATCCATCGACCCATCCGTCGATCCCGTCATCGATCCCCTTCCGGGACGGCTCGCGAAGGCGCGGCGCGTCTCTCGACGCCCAGGCCGGGACCCGCGGGCGGGGCGAGGGCGGCGCCCTCATAATGGAGGCCCTGGTAAGGGTCGTCCTCGATCAACAGGGGCGCGTCGAGGTCGATCCTCTCGGCCAGCGCCTGGAGGTGGGTCGAGGCGGAGATCCCGAGGGAGCTCTCGAAGTAGCATCCGAGCAGGATCGACAGCCCGTGCGCGCGCGCCGTCTCGATCGCGCGGAGCGAGGCGCCGATGCCTCCCAGCTTGGCGAGCTTGACGTTGACGCCGTCGATGCCGCCGCAACGGATCGCGGCGTCGACATCCTCCCGGCCGAGGATCTCCTCGTCGAGGATGACGGGGATCCCGATCGCGGAGCGGAGAGAGCGGTACTCGGCCATCCGTCCGACCGGCATCGGTTGCTCGAGGATCTCGACGCCGGCCTCCCGCAGCGGCGTCGCCGCGCGGAGAAGCTGGTCGGGCTCGAAGGCCTGGTTCGCGTCGACCCAGATCCTGAGGCGCTCCCCGCCGAGGCGCCGGATCTCCTTGATCAGACCGAGATCGGTCGATGTCGTGACCTTGATCTTGAGGATCGGATAGCGGAGATCGATCCAGCGTCTCGCCGCCTCGAGCATCGCGCCGGGCTCGTCGATTCCCACGGAGACGCAGCTCTCGCGGCTCGCGCGCGGCAGGCCCAGCAGCTCGTGGACGGGGCGTCCCGAGAGCTTCCCCATCAGATCGTGGAGGGCGAGGTCGATGGCCGAACGCGCGGCCGCGGCCGGGATCTCCTGCAAGGTCGCGAGGAGATCGCCGATCGTCCGCCCGGCGATCGGATGCGACCGGATCTTGGCCAGATCCTCGTCGGGGGTGAGCGTGTAGGCCTCCCCCTCTCCCCAGACTTCTCCTACGCGGAGTCGCGCGTGGAGCGTCTTGTGATGGAGGAGCGTCTTCCAGTGGGTGCGGAAGGTCGAGCGCAGCGTGAGGGAGATCTGCCCGGCGAGGCACTCCTCGATGAGACGGTCCCTCGTCATGGCCGATCGGCCAGGCGGGGATCGATCTCCCCCGCGTCGCCGAATCCCTTCGCCCGCAGCCGGCACGCGTCGCAGAGGCCGCAGGGCCTTCCCGAGGGGAGAGGATCGTAGCAGCTCGAGGTCGCGGAGAAGTCGACGCCCAGCGAGCGCCCGAGCTTCACGACCTCCGCCTTCGACATCCGGAGAAGCGGCGCCCGGATCTGGATGGCCCGCCCCTCGACGCCAGCCCGGGTCGCCAGGGCGGCGAGGCGCGCGAAGGCTTCGAGGTACTCGGGCCGCGTGTCCGGGTATCCCCCGGCGTCCTCTGTGTGGGCGCCGATGTAGATCGCCTCCGCCCCGAGGACTTCCGCCCAGGCGAGGGCGAGGGAGAGGAGAATGGTGTTCCTCGCGGGGACGTAGGTGCTCGGGATCTCTCCATCCGGCGAGCGCTCCTCGTTCGCCTTGGGAACGGGACCGTCCCCGGTCAGGCTCGATCCTCCGAAAGAGGCGAGATCGACATCGAGGATCTTGTGCTCGCGCGCGAGGGCGAGGCGGGCGAGATTGCGCGCGCACTCGGTCTCGATCGCGTGCCGCTGCCCGTAGCGGACGGTGAGGGCGAAGACCTCCTCGCAGTCGCGCCGCGCCACGGCGAGCGCCACCGCCGAATCGAGCCCTCCGCTCAGGAGAACGACCGCGCGAGACGGCATCTACACTCCCCTCGTCTCCGGCCCCCAGATCGTCTTGTGGAGCTGGATCTGCAGCCGCACGGGCGCGCCGTCCTCGAGAATCCACCGCGCGAGATCGGCGGGGTCGAGGAATCCGAGGGCGGGGGCGAAGAGGACCGCGTGCCGATCGGCGAGTTGATGTGCCCTGACGACGTCGAGCGCCCAGTCGTAGTCCCCTCGGGAAGCGAGCACGAACTTGATCTCATCGATCCCGGGCTTGAGAAGGGGGAGGTTCTCCCAGAGGTTCGAGCGCTCCTCCCCGCTTCCCGGGCACTTGATGTCGTAGATCACGATGACGCGAGGATCGAGATCGGCGATCGAGACTCCCCCGCCGGTCTCGAGCAGGACCTCGTATCCCTCGTCGGCCAGGCGCGAGAGCAAGGCCGGGGCCCCCTTTTGCGCGAGCGGCTCGCCGCCCGTCACCTCGACGAGCCGGCAGGGATGGGCGCGAAGCTCATCGAGGATCCGCTCC
>VGJL01000238.1 GCA_016867495.1 Candidatus Eisenbacteria bacterium
GCGAGCTGTCCCCGTGCGATCTGTCCCTCGATTCTCGCCCTCGTGCGAGCAATCAAGAGGCGCCGGAGAACCAACCTCGGCCTCCGGCGCCTGATCTGGAGCGGGCAACGGGAGTCGAACCCGCGACTTTCAGCTTGGGAAGCTGACACTCTACCACTGAGTTACGCCCGCTTCTCCACCGAGAGCGTTAGCCTAGACGGGACTCCTCCGCCCTGTCAAGCGGAGCGTTGCCCTGGCCCGCGAGGCTCCCTTCCCCGTCGTCTATGCGCAGTCGAGGTCTATGCGCAGTCGAGCGCGCCTATCGCGCCACGACGATGGTCCTGCTCTCCGTCCCGCGGCTCGTGGCGACGCGGACGAAGTAGATGCCGGCGGGCACGAGCCGCCGGTTCCCGTCCATCCCATCCCAGACGAGGCGCGAGGGACCTCCCGGAAGCCAGCCCTCGGCAAGCACTCGCACGAGTCGCCCTCTCGGGTCGAAGATGCGGACCGACCCGGGCCCCTCCGCCGGCATCACGACCCTGAGCGTAGTCGCGCAGCGTGTCGGATTAGGGAAGGGGGGATCGAGTCTGGCCCGCGCTGCCATGGCCGGCGGGGCCTCCGCGATCTCTCCGGGAATCGGCACGTCCGGGAACGGCTCGCCTCTGACGATGCAGCCGCGGATGTGGCTACTCCCTCCCTCGCCGTCGTCCCAAGTGACGAGATGGGTCATGCCATCGAAGGCCGTCGCGGGCGTGGTCCAACCGCCAGCCAGGGGGGCGATCTGGAGCAACGGGTCCAAGGTTCCCGTCACCGCATCGAGCATCCTGCCCCGGAGGGTGTTGCTTTCCGCATGACGCCAGGTGATCAGGTTCTTGGAAATCCCCGAGCTGACGGCAGGGCACTCGTTGGTGTTCAGTTCGTCGGCGACGACGATTCCCCCAGGATCGAGCAGGGATCCTGCGGTTGTGACCCGCGCGGCGCACGCATACACCCTGTCTGCAGTTCGGCGCTGCCAGGTGACGACGAAGCGCGTCGACGTGGTGTCGTACGCGACCGCGGGCCAGGTCTCCTGCGCGGCGGTCCTCGCGATCGGGAAACGCGCTCCGATCGCGCCGTCGTTCCCGACGATCGCAGCCTGGATGTCCCCGGTCGTGTCGTTTCGGTTCACCTCCCAGACCACCAGGAAGTTGGAGCCCGAGTAGGCGACATCGAGCATGTATCCGACCTGCACGGTCCCCGGATTGGATAGGAAGATCTGGAATCCGCCAGGATTGACGACACCCGTGTTCGAATTGACCCAGGCGCCGCGGACTTCCCATGGGCTCGTGCCGGTGACGCCGATCCACACCATGAGCGTGCGGCCGGAGCCATCATTCACGGATGCGATGGCGGTGCGGTAGGCGTTCTGGTCGACGCCGTTCGTGGCGACCCAGTCGCCCTCCACGTTGCCCATCCAGTTGGTGCGCACGACTCGGGCGTTCTGGAGCATGATGGCAGGCTCCAGGCGTATGTACGAGGTGAGGAACCGCGAGTAGAGTAGTTCGTTGGGCGAGATCCACGGAACGTGAGCCACATCGGGATAGGTCTCCGAGTCGGGCGTGACCGCCAGCGGCCGATCTGTCCGGATCACCGCCCCGCTGGGAGCCACCCTGGCCGCGTAGATGTCGGGGTCTCCCCATCGGCCGTCTTCCCAAACGACCATGTACTCTCGGCCGAGCTGATAACCCTCGACCTCATACTCGAAGGCGACGGAGGAACGTATCTCGGATGGTGAGAGGCTCACATCGAAAGGTTGCGCCCGAAGAATGCCGCGGTTCTGGAAGATACCGCGGATCAAAGCGTCGTTGACGCCCGCGTTCATGTCCGCGTCCGCCTGTAGGATCGCCTCAGCCCCGTCCCGGAAGGAGGCCCCCGGAAGGAGGTAGAAGTGGCTCTGGATGACGAGTCGGTCCGTCGCGGCCCTCCCAAGAGCTTGGTGGATTTGCCAGAGGCACGCGGACCAGATCTCGCCGTCGTCATGGACTTCGAATCTCAGGCTATCAGGGTAGAGCTTCGCGCCGTTCAGCGGGCGCACGCCCGGGTTACCGCCTCCCCCCATGTTCCACCATTGCGCCCACCAGTTCCCCTCGAACGGGTCGATCGCCCAGGAGTAGCTCCCCGAGATGTAGTCAGAGAACCCCTCCCCCATCGACCCGGTCTCGTGGAAGATGCCCCAGCCGGGAACCTGGTCGTCCTGGATGGCGTGGCCATACTCGTGCAGGATCATGTCGGCGTCCTCGGCGGTGTCGACGGTGTCGGCGACGCCCTCGCCGAAGGCCATGTAGTCCGCTGCAAGGCAGTCCACCCCTGGTCTAGGGCAATAGTGCGCGTTGGAGATCCCAGCCAATCCGTGCGGATCCGCTTCCTGCGTCTCGTTGTTCACGTCATCGAAGCCGAGCGATTGAATCCATCGCTGAAGAGTGTCGATGTGGTAGTAGGCCATCACCGCCTCGAACCCCTGCTCCGTGCGCGTGTACCTGAAGTCATCGGGATCGGCCTCGGTGAAATCGGCCTCCCAGGGCGGCTCGATGTCGCAGACGTTCACATAGGGGCCGAGCAGGTAGTGAAGCCCGCCGTTCGCGATGATGTCCTTGAGCACTCTGATCTTCCGCTCCCCGTTCAGTTCTGCGGTCGATGCGTCGTTCCCGTCCGTGAAGCCGGGGTCGTCATAGTGCGCGTGGGCCGTTGTGAGAGGATCGGGATCGAAGACATAGCCGGATCCGTCGACATACCAGGTCAGGTCGCGGGCCGACAGGACCTTCCCGCTGCGGGCGTCGACGAAGACCTCCCACATGGCCGGCGTATCGGAGGGCTTGAGGATCACCCGCCAAGCCAGTCGCGGCGGATCGACGAGCGGCAGGGCATAGACCTGTCCGCACGGCTCGTAGAGGTAGGGAGGGCGCGCGCCGCGATCGGCCTCGGCGATGGCGATGGCTTCGTCCCTGGCGAGCGTGAATCCCCCATCGTCGATCGCCAGCCCGGGCCAGTAGTCCGATGCGACCGCACGGATCACTCCACGAGACTGACTCACCACCATATCCGACGCGAAGACGGGGATTCCCTTCCATGTCTGGCGCAGACGCACATGCGTCGTCCCAAGCCCGCGGCGCACGGCGACGGCCTCGACATCGTCGAGGCCTGGTTCCAACCCCAGCTCCGCGGCATGCTCCTCGAGAAAGGCGCGCGCCGCTCGGGCCGGATCGCCGTCGATCTGCCGCGATTCGATTCCTTGCCATCGACGCAGGACGCCGGTCGCCGCATCGTAGGCGCGGTCGGCGCTCGTGATCACTTCGCGCGGGGCCGCGGATGGAAGGGGAGAAGAAGCCGCAGGCGGGATGAGGATCGAGGCGAACAGGA
>VGJL01000239.1 GCA_016867495.1 Candidatus Eisenbacteria bacterium
GTCCGCATGGGAGATTCCGATGAGCACGGGATCGGCCCTGAGGCTTGTCTCGACGAATCCCGGGCGCTCCCGAGCCTCCTGCGTTCGAGGGGGCGTCTCACGCCCCTTCTCTGATGCGCCCGCCGAGGGCGTGTCCCGGCGCTCCGGCTGGCAGGCGATCCCCAGGACGATGGCCGCCAGCAAGATTGGCGGGATCATCCGACTCGTTCGAACTCCGCTCATGAGGCGAAGATAGCCGCTTGCTTCCCCTTCGGTCAAGTTGACCCGCTCGGAGGCGCCTTGCGCGGCCATCGCGAGGGTTTGGAGAGCGGCGCCATGAGGCCGTTGCGCCTCCGCATGGCGTGTGCGATCCTCCGCCCTATGACAACCGTCAAGAGACTCTACCGGTCCCGCGCTGAGCGAATGCTGTCCGGGGTGTGCGGCGGGGCAGCCGAGTATCTCGGGATCGATCCCGTGATCGTGCGCGTCCTCTGGGTGGTCGCCGCTCTCCTCGGCGGCGCCGGACTGCTCGCCTACGTCCTCTGCTGGCTTCTCGTTCCCGAAGAGCCGGCGTCCACTTGATCGACCGCGCTCCCTTTCGGGTCCATGGTCTGGTGCCATCCGGGAGGATGAAATGAAGATCTCGATTGAATACTGCGTTATGTGAGACTACCTGCCCAAGGCCACCAGTTTGGCGGCCTCCATCGAGAAGAGACTCAAGGTGAAGCCGGAGCTGATCAAGGGATCAGGCGGCGTCTTCGAGGTCCACGCGGACGGCAAGCTCATCTTCTCGAAGAAGAAGGAAGGCCGGTTCCCCGAGGAACGCGAGATCTTCGAGAAGCTCCCCGGCGCGGCGAGCCCTTAGAGCAGAATCCAGTCGCCGAGGGACGCGGCGTCATCGGCGAGGAAGTCCGGGGCGGCCGCCGCGAGGACCTCCCGCGGCGTGTAGCCCCACGTCACGGCCGCGACGGGAAGGGATGCGGCGCGGGCGGCCTCGATGTCGATCAGCATGTCGCCTGCAAGGACCGCGATCCCCTCGTTCGAGGCGAGACGCTCCCAGGCATGAAGAAGCGGAGCCGGATGGGGCTTGCGCTCCGGCAGGCTCTCCATTCCAAGGACGATCCCGAAGTACCCCGCGAGACCCAGCCCTTGGAGGATCCGCTCGGTCGGAACGATCGGCTTGTTCGTGACGACGCCCATCGGAATCGACGCCGCGCGGATCCGCTCCATCAGGCCGACGATCCCGGGATAGGCATGCGTCGAGTCGAGCAGACGCTCGAGGTAGCGCGCGTGGAACCTCTCGTATGCGCTCTCGATCTCATCCGGTCGCGGCGAAGCGACGCCGCACTCAGCGAGGCAGCGAGCGACCAGCACTCGGGCTCCGCTGCCGACGTGATCTGCGACCCTCTCGACAGGAAGCGGGAGTAGCCCGCGCTCCTCGAGCATCGCGTTGACCGCCGACGCTATGTCGCGCCGCGTCTCCACGAGGGTGCCGTCGAGATCGAAAAGGACCGCGGAGAACCGCCGTCGATCAGCCATCCGGCCCGCCGGCCGGCGCTTCTCCTGCAATGCCCTCGGCGATCTCGCGTAGCTCGACCTCCGAGACCTCGGGCTCCTCGGCCGCGTCCTCGCTCGCGGGGAGCCTCTTCTGGACCCCGCGGATCACATACTCATGCACGCTGTCGGGACCGATGATGCTGACCCTCTCCCCGGTCCTCTTCCCCAGGAGATTGCGGCCCAAGGGCGCCGCGTAGGAGATCACGTGCTGCGCGATCCAGTCGTCTCCCTCTCCAAGGATCCAGAAGGTCTTCCTCTCGCGCGTCAGCACGTCCTCCACGACGATCTCGGTTCCCGGCGCGGCCTCCTCCAGGGGGACGGAGAGGTTCTCGATCAGCTTCGCTTCCGCGAGCCGGACGCTCAGATCGGTGACTCTCCTGCCGTAGTCGGCCTGCTTCATCTTCGCCGACTCGTACTCGGCGTTCTCGCTCAGATCGCCGAACTCGCGCGCCCTCTGGATCGCCTTGGCAACTGTGTTCTTGAGCTCCCAAACGAGCCCGTTTCGCTCGTGGAGAAGCCTCTGATAGGTCGCTCTCGTCATCAGATGGCCCCGATAGTCGGTCACCCCGGCCCCTCCGACCGCGCCGAGGATGCGATCGGTGCGCTCCGCGTGGGCCGCCCGCATGGCGCCGACCAGTTCCCCGTGACCAGTGGCTGACAGGAAGTCGAGGACGGGCCTCAAGAAGCGCTCCGACGAGCGCCACCTCTTGAGCACAGTCTCCCATCTCTCGGCGTTGCCGACCGCCGGATCGACCTGGCGGAGGCGCTCGGCCAGAGGGCCCGTCACCGAGAGCCAGGCGAGCGCCTGTTTGCGGATCGGCTCCTTCGCGGCCGTGTCGATGAGGAGCGCCGCGCTCATCGCCGCGAGCCACGGGTCGGGTGCCCACGCCTCGGGCGGCTCGGAGAGGGTCAGATCGATCGTCGAGAGCGCCGCCAGCGGCCTCGCGGCCGGGTCGTGGAGCAGCTCGCTCAGCTGAGATCTTGCTTCGCCGGGGTCGCCCCGCATCCGCTCCACTGCGAGCGCGCGGATCGACGCGTCGCGTGAGGACAGGACGAACAGCACGCCTCGATTCCAGTGCTCCGCCGAGGCGAGCGCGACCTCGGCCAGGAACCTCTGGTCCGCGGAGTCGGCGAAGGATGACATCTCCACGTTCTCGTCCAGGCAGCCCGCGAGCGCCGCCACGAAGTCCTCGCGCGTCTCGCCGCGCCAGCGCTGGAGCTGAAGGTGCACCGCCAGCCGGTCCTCGGCGGAGGTCCGCTCGTCCTTCGCCCACCTCTCGAGGATCGGCGAGTAGGTTCTCGCCGCGCGCGCCTTCTCCTCCGGGTGCTGATCGAGAAACCTGCGGATGAGATTCAGGTTCGGGCGAACCCCCCGGCGCGGTTCGATCATCGGGAGCGGGGTCAAGCCTTTCACGTCATCGCTCTCGGCGCGCAGGCGGTAGATCTGCCGGAAACTCTGAGAGAGGTCGAGGCGCAGGTCGTCCTCCATCGCGGCCCGCGCCTCTTTCCAGAATCCGGTCCAGCTCTGCGCCGGCACGATGCCCTGTCCGGTCAGGGTCCGCCGGAGATCTTGAGCGCTCGCCTCGCCGCGCGTCATCCGGAGCGCGCGCACGATCACATCCGCGGGAAACTCCCGCAGGAGGCGCTTCAACGCCTCTGGATCCTCCGATTGGATGACGCGGAGGTCCTCGGGATCCAGGACGCTGAGCGCGCGACGGGCCAAGGTCAGCTTCATCCTGTGATTCTTGCTCTCCTTGAAGTCGAGAACCAATGTGTCGCCGTCATTCAGACGAACACGGCCGATTCCCCAAGATGCGTGGAGGACGTAGTAGCCGGG
>VGJL01000240.1 GCA_016867495.1 Candidatus Eisenbacteria bacterium
TGACAGGAGAGGGGGTCTGGCATAGATTCGGGGCAGCTTCAAAGCGAACCAGACCGTGCGTCCTTCGAACCTGCGTGTCCTGGGATGTCTCAGGTCTATCCATCAATCTTAAGGGGTATCGATGAATGTTCTTCTACTCGTGATCCTCGCCCTCTCCGGCCTCTTCGAGGCGATCGTCGGCGTTTGGGCGATCGCAGCTCCGACGGGCTTCGCGGAGTTCTGGCTGAGGATCCCACAAGTGCAGGCCGGGGAAGGAGTTCTTGGGGGCGTCGCCCTTCTCCTCTTCCTCTTGGGGCTGGCTTCACTCGGACTGGCCGCCCTCCATGGCCTTGCGATCTACTGGCTTCGTTGTGAGCGGAGGGACGCCTTCCATCTCTCCATTGCGCTCGGCGTCACTCTGCTCGTTGTCGGTCTGGCCACCTATTTCCGCGACCTGCTGGCCGGTCCTAGGGACATTGGTGCCACGAGGGTTCTCCTCGTCGATGGGCTGCGGGGTCTGGCTCTTGGCCTTGTCGGGTTTTTCGCCCAGAGGGCTCCCGCGACGCTCAGGGAGCTTCGCCTGCCGGAGCGCAGAGACAGGGGTCGCGCCACGAGGCAAGATTCCGTTCGCGATCGCCGCACCTTTGGCGATCGGGACGGGAGGGGACGGGATCGTGATCGCGGCCGCAGCCGCGGGCGGCCTGTCGAGCGCAGGGGAGAGGGCAGAAGGTCCGCCGAGGGGCCTCGCCGCGGCGGGGTCGGTCGGCCCCAGGGACAGCGCCCCGGGCGTGGGGCCGAGCGCGAGACGCCTCCGAGGCCCGCGGTGGGGGGGCGGCTCGAATCCGCATCCGGCCTCTCTCGCGGGCCCTCATCGGAGGCCTCGGGGATCCCGGAGGACTTTCGCGCCCGGCCGTTGAATCCTCGCGAAGGCGAGGGATCAGGTGGTCGCGATCGGTGGCAGCAGAGGCAGCGCAGCCCTCAACAGCAGGATGCGGAAGCGGTCCGTCCGCTTGGCGTCGTGGTGACCGGCCGGCCCCCGGTCTCGGGGGAAGGGCGAACCGAGCCCGTAACCAAGGGGCAGAGGGTCGAGCCGCCCGAGGCGACCGAGGAGAGGACGCCTTTTCCGAGAGCGCCGATGGTTCCTCGCGTCCGGGTCGAGTCCTTGAGGCCACGGCCGCTCTCCGCCGATCAGCCTCAGGAGGATGACCGGGAACGAGGGAGCGGGGCTCCGGATCGCCGGAATCGGCGTCGCCGTCGCCCGTCTCGCCCCGGGCAGGACCGGCCGCGGCTCCATGGCGCCGAGCCAAGGCCCCGCGACATCGCGGGCGCTCCATTCGAGGAGTCTGACGCGGAGAGACCGCGGCCGCAGGCCGATCCGTTCGACGACGGGCCGGCCGAGCCGCGCCGAGTGGCGCCGCCTCCAGTCAGCGTCGAGACCGAGCGCGGTAGAGAGCCACGGGGCTTCGAGGCGAGCAGAGACGACGAATCGAGGAGGGCGGCTCCGCCTGAAGATGAGCCGCTCGACATGCTCTCTGCCTTCGGCGATCGCGGCGAGCAGGGAAGCGCGCCGGGGACGCGGGAGAGCGCCGAGTTCGGCCGACACCGCCGGCCCTTCACCGCGCGCCGGACCAACAAGCAGGTGAAGCCGCGCGGTACCAAGGTGCACCAGCACCTGGGTGGGGACATGCCGAAGGAGGCCGCGCCGGCGCCTGAGGACTCGCTCGCCGAGGAAACGCGAGGCGCTCCTCCCGTCGGCCGCATCGGTATGACCGATGGAATCGGACCGATTGACCTCTCCGATATGGACGCGGACGAGCCCGATTCCGGGAAGGCCTAGAGGGACTCCCGGCTACATCCGGTCTGGGGCCTCGACCGTGAGGATCCTCAGACCGCGCCGCAGGACCTGCGCCACGCAGAGACTCAGGTGGAGTCGCGCGTGGCGCAGCTCGTTCTGGGGAGCGCCGAGCACCCTGTGGTTGTGGTAGTAGCGCGCGAAGCCGCGCGTCAGGTCGAGCAGGTAAGTCGCTATGGGCGCGACGGAGAGCTGCCGGGCGGCCAGGGCGACCGACATCGGAAACTCGACGAGGCGGACCGCCAGATCCCTCTCCTCGGGAGCGTCCAGGAGAGAGTAGTCGATCAGCTCGGGGCGTAGGCCGCGGTAGATCCCCTCGGCATCATCCGCGGGAACCAGGTCCCCGGCCGAGACGACGCCCCGCTCGAGGCCCTTGCGGACGATCCCGCAGATCCTCGCGTGGCTGTACTGAATGGCGGGCCCGGTGTCGCCCTCGAACGAGAGCCTCTCCTGAGGATCGAAGACGATGTTCTTGTCGTTGCCGACCTGCAGCAGGTAGACCTTCAGCGCCCCCTGGCCGATCGCCTCCGCGGTCGCCTCGATCCTCTCTGGATCCTCGCCGCAGTAGCCGCTCTCGACGATCCTCCGGCGAGCTTCCTCGTGCAAGAGATCAAGAAGGTCGTCCGCGTCGACCGCCGTTCCTTCCCGGGACTTCAGCTTTCCCATCCCCCGTGGCAAGGTCACGAGACCGTAGGCGACGTGGTGGCAGCCATCGGCCCAGGGATGGCCCAGCAGGCGGAGCATGGCAAAGAGGTTCTTGAAGTGGAGGACCTGTTCCGAGGCGACCACGTAGAGGGACCGGTCCATGCCGTACTCCTCGTGCTTGAGCACGGCGGTCCCGATGTCCTGCGTGATGTAGACGCTCGTGCCGTCGGAGCGCAGGAGGAGCTTGTCCTGCAGGCCGATAGAATCGAGGCGGGCCCACACCGAGTTGTCGGCCTTGCGGTAGAAGACACCCAGGGAGAGGCCCCGCTCGACTTCCTTCCGCCCGAGCTGCCATGTCTCGCTCTCGAAGTACCAGCGGTCGAAACGGCACCCCAGCCGGTCATAGGTCCGCCGCAACCCATCGATGACCCAGTCGTTCATCGCGCGCCAGAGCGCGCGTGTATCAGGATCCTCATCCTCCCACTTGCGAAGTGTCTCCTGCGCCTGCCGCATCCATGTCGAGGAGGCGAGGAATCGCTCCTCGGCCTCCTCCGCGGCCTCGCGCTCGAGGCGAGTCGCGTCGATTCCCTCGCGCGCCCGGAACTCCCGTCTCTCCTCGCCGAGGGCCGCGTCGAACCGTACGTAATAGCGGCCTACGAGGTGGTCTCCCTTTTCTCCCGTGTCCGCGGGAGTCTCGCCGTTGCCCCAGGTTCGGTAGGTGACCATCGACTTGCAGATATGGATCCCCCGGTCGTTGACGAGATTCGTGCGGATGACCTCGTATCCCGCCGCCTCAAGGAGATTCGACAGGGCCATCCCGATCGCATTGTTGCGCACGTGCCCGATGTGGAGCGGCTTGTTGGTG